>QMKU01000084.1 GCA_003646525.1 Campylobacterota bacterium | reverse complement strand
GAATGCAGAGACAATACACCCTCGACGGTGTCCACCTCAACAGCCAAGGCTATCTCTTGTGGGAAAATATCCTAAAAAAAGAGTTTCCATCAGGATTCTCAAAGTAACAACTTGTAGATAATACCCTACTTCAAACTATATTATGATACTATTCACAAATACTTAATTTAGGGAGAAGCACTATGGATATAACAAAAGTAGGTTATGGAGAAAATCCAGACGCGGTTAAGGCGATTATCGAGGTACCACTCAATTCAAATATCAAATTTGAAATTGACAAAGAGTCTGGTACAGTTGAAGTAGATAGGGTGCTCTACTCTGCGGTACACTACCCTGCAAACTATGGCTTTGTAGCTAATACACTCTCTGATGATGGTGATCCAGCAGACATCCTTGTACTTTGTGACTATGTATTGCCAGCAGGTTCTGTGATCAAGTGTCGTCTGGTTGGTGTATTGATGACAGAAGATGAGAGTGGTGGAGATGAAAAATTACTCGCAGTCCCTACAGTAAAAATCGATCCTACCTATAAAGGTATCAAAGATCTTTCTGACATTCCTGAACATACACTCAATCGTATCAAAAACTTCTTTGAGACTTATAAGATGCTAGAGCCAAACAAATGGGTAAAAGTCTCTGGATTTAAGGATAGAGCAGCTGCCACTGAGATTTTAGATAAAGCGATCAAGAATTACAAAGGATAATCTTCGGTTGTTGTCTCCCGACAACACCACATAGGCTAGCCCAAGGTCACACAAGCAGATTATCACTATTTTTTTATTCCCAAAAAGTAGCTTGATAAATTCAATACAGGGTACTTAGCCTCCTTAATCCAACTTTGACACAAAACACTCCACCAATAATTTTAAAGCTTTTTTATCTATATATACCGTTTTGTCACCATTTTTCTTTGCATAAAGTTTTTTAACCATAGATTCCACCTCTTTACTTTCGCTAGTATGTGCATATAGTATTTTGAGGGCTTCAGACTCTCTATAGAAGTATGTCATCTTTCTGTAGAGTGATATCACCACATACAATATAGATATAAGTAAAACACCTAAAGTAAAAACCAATACCATCGTCAACCAATGATCATATGGTAAAGATGGTGCTTCAGAAAGGTACTCTTCATCTTCACTATCCAACATTGACTTTTGCTTATTATCAATCCTGATAAGTTTATCTTGAGATTTTCTTATAGCAATAGCCTGAGATCCTTTCACATCAATATCATAAGAGGGGAGCTTTAAATAGCTCACTGTTTTACTTTTGGTATCATACGCAGAGATACTTCGCGCAGGGATGATAAAGTTACGGTTTGAGATAAAAGCAAAGCGTTTACTATAAGTGCTATGCAGAGTAGTGCCATTTAAATCTGCGGTTATCACTGCATCCTCATTATAGACCGTGACATTATCTATCTCAAAATCAGGAAATTCAAAATCCTCAAGTGATCCATCACCTTCTATTTTTATCGTGAGTTTTACTGGCTTGCCAGCTTGTACTTTTGTGCTATCAAGACTATTTTTTAATACAAAATTTCCTACAAGATCACTCTCTTTAGTTTTACTTACAACTTCAACCTTTACTCTCCTAGAAGCGATGGGAATAACATCTGCCTTGGTCACTCTTCCAAACATATCTAGCTTGTGTTTATTGAGTATACTTATTTTGGCCCTTGCTGGACCTACATTGAAATTGCCTTCTGATTGGGGTATCAAGAGATATTTTACTTCTGTAATTTGACGGTTACCTTTAGTGTAAACCTTTTCATCACCAATCATTTTTGAAAAAAATCCTTTAAATAAAGGTTTGCCATATTTGGGCTTTTCTAAAAGATTTAACCCAAATTTCAGAGAGATATCAAGAGTAGCAATAATAGGTTCACCTACTATTGAAAATTTCTTATCTGTTTCAAGATAGATAAAAAATTTATTACCATCCTCTGCATTTTGGGCATTTGCAGCAATAACTTTTATCGTATAAGGCTTAGTTTTGTAGATTTTCCCATCTATCTCGACACTATATGGGGGGAGAGTCACATCGCGATGGGGTGCAAAGGTCAAGATCAATGTTGTTTTCTCTCTATTGAGTACACCATTGATATAGTGATATTTATTGGTAACTCTCTCATACTGCTCCAATACTTGCACACCATCTATCTCATCTATATTTGGAAATGCCACTCTGTCTCCTCTCGCCCTGATCTTGAGTCGTACTATATTTCCAGCTACTATCTCTGTATCTAAAGGAATGATTTCTACTCCAGGTACATATGAAAATACTTGTATTTCAGACTCTGAAGCATATAACACTAGAAATGGTGTCAATACCAAAAACAATAATTTCCAAATCATTTTATTACCATGGATTTGCATTGCCATCATCTTTTTTTGATTTGTTATTATCAAGTATCTGGTACAACATTGTAGGTGTTTTCTTTTGTCGCATTGCTTTGAGTAATCTTTTCATCTCCATCTCTTTTATTTTATCTTTTTGAGAAACTTTATTTTCTCTTTTCATCTCTTCTGAGGTTTTTTCACTCTTTCTATTTTTTGGTTTTTTAGCTTTTTGTGATATGGATTCTTTTTCATTGCCATTTTTTTTATCATCAGCATTTTTATTATTTTTATGCTGTTTCTTCTCTTTTTGTTGGTCATCATGTTTTTGTTTATTATTTTGCTTCTGTTGGTTGTCTTGTTTCTGCTCATTCTTTTGCTTTTGTTGATCGTCTTGCTTCTGCTGAGTACCACTCTCTTGATGATCGTCTTGTCTCTTCTGATTATCCTGTTTTTGTTTTTTATCTCTCTTCTTTTGTTCTTTTTTTTGCTTTTTTTTCATCTTTTTAGCAAGCTTTAGATTGAAACGAGTCTCTTTGTCTTCTCTAATACTCAAAGCTTCCTCATAACTCCTAATAGCAAAATCAAGATTTTTCTTCCTAAAGTAACAATTTCCAATATTGTGCAGACGAATTACCTTGTCTACTCCTTTTGCTTCTCTATACGATTTGATTGCAGCATTATAGTTTTTAGATTTATAGTAGACATTTCCTAGGTTATAGTTTTTCTCTGCTGTTTTTCGCTCTATACTTTTGTAGAGTACCGCTGATTTTGTATATTCTTTGGATTTATATGCCTTGTTTGCAGCCTCTATCGTCTCGAAATCCATCACTCCTGCCTCTGTCTGTACAAAAAACAAAAATATCACACCTAGAATATATTTCATGATTTTCTCCTTCTTGGAAATGAACTCACACCAATCAGCAACAAAATAAGAGCGATCCCTAAGGGATAGTAGTAATACTCAACTCTTTGCTTTATCTTTATCTCTCCTTGCTCTTTGTTTTTATATTTACTTTTAATCGTTGTGACCAACTCCTCTATATCTTCTCTCCCCGTATTTGCAATCACATAATCCCCACCAAGATCTTTTGCCAATAGACCCAAGACATCATTTCTCTTACTGACAGCAACAGTACCATCGTCACGAATGACCGATTTTTGGTTTGTACCGATAACAGGAGAGCCTTCTTTTGTGCCTACTAGCACTACGAAGAGGTCAATATTATTCTCTTCCAATATGTCTGACAATCCTGCGATAGCCTCTTCATCTCCACCATCAGTAAAAAGCACCATAATCTTTGTATCTCTCTCTTTTAGCAACAAAGAAGCGAGTCTGCCAAGTGCTAGAAAATTTGTTGACCCTCTATTGATATAAGAGTCATCAACTCCCTCAATCATTAGTTTCAATGTCTCTTTATCAAAAGAGAACGGTGCAAGCATAAAGGGAGTATGAGCAAAAGCCAACACACCTATCTCATCGTTTGGCATAGCATCAAAGAGCATATTCATCTTCTTTTTTGCAAACTCCAAACGGTTAGGATAGATATCTTTGCTTCGCATAGAGCCAGATATATCCAAAGCAGCCAAGAGACTCAATCCATCTAGATGCACCACTATATCATCTTTCTCCTCAACGGGTCGTGCCAAGGCAAGAACAATAAATAGCATTGCTACAAGCATAACAGTGCTTCTCAGTATCGACGATATTCCCTTATCGGCAAGACTCAATCGAGCCAAAACCTTTTCGTCAAAAATATGCAAAAGAGGCTCTCTCTTCGTTGTAATCAAAAAAACAAAAAGTACAAAAGGTAGGATAAGATTCCATAACATATAAGGGTTTACAAATTCCATCTACACCCCTTTGGTATTTCTATAATAGATAAAGAGTATGAGGCTTAAAAATGCTAGATAGAGTGGATAGATATAGAGATGAGTCTGCTCCACGATTTTTTTGTGGTCAAGTTTTGTAACTTCGAGTTTATTGATTTCATTGTAGATATTATCTAGCATTGCAGCAGATCGTGCGGCACTAGCCTCTCCTTTGCCAGCTTTTGCAAGTGTTTTGAGATATTTACCATCATAATCCTTGGATCCACCGATACCGATGGTATAGAGTCTTATATCTCTCTCTTCTATCATATGTTTTGTATCTTCAAATGAGACTTTGGAGACATTATCCACACCATCTGTCAAGAGTATGGCTATTTTGGACTTTGCTTTGCTTTTGGAGAGCATACTATAACTCTGTACAATGGCATCGTTGATAGCGGTTTTCTTGCCAGCTATACCTAGTTTTTGCATCTTTGCGATATCTCTTAAAAATCTCTTTTCAAATGTTAGCGGAGAAGCGATAAATGCAATATCTGCAAATGTTATCATACCTATACGATCATACTCTCTTTTTTCTATAAAGTCAGCGATTACATCTTTGATAACATCAAATTTACTGCGTGATGGATTTTTGAGATCAAAACCACTCTTTTTCATAGAAGCAGATGAATCTACGATAAGCACAATATCGCGTCCCTCTTTTTTGATATTTGTATAGGATTTAGTTATGACTGGAGATGCTAATGCTATCACGGCTGAGATGATGCCTAGCCATTTCAAAAGAGTTAAAAAAGATAAACTTTTTTTATTTTTAATTATTAATTTTTCTACATGAGGGAAAAATATAGCACGACTTCGTTCTTTGCAATATTTTGCGCATAGAACAAAAAAAAGTATCAGTAATAATACAAATGGATATTGAAAACTAAATTGACTCATCTATCACCTATATAATTGAATTTCTCATTTTACGGGTCAGCCGTTGAGAATGCACTTTTTCTAAGGCTAGAGATAATACTATCACTCAACACAAGATCCCCGTCAAAACAACCCTACCCTAGAATAAATTATGTTACACAACCCAAAAGTCTGAGTATAATAACGATGGTAACCTAATCACTAGAGTAGTACCCACACCAGCTACCATACATTTACATACAATGGTGCAAACAAAAGAACAGACACAACAAGCCCACCCACTCAAAAGAAAAGAAGAACACTACTATATTTACCGAAAGAGTACGATGGATTATAGCTTATTTTTGCTTGCAGACTAAGAAGGCTAGGGGCTAATCTTCGGTTGTTGTCTCCCGACAACACCATATAGGCTAGCCCAAAGTCACACAAACAGATTATCACTATTTTTTTATTCCCAATTTGCACAATAGCATCACATTGACATCCTAACTACAATACGGTATACTTCAGGTAAAATCATACGGAATATATCCAAGGGATAAAATATGACAGCCTATGCTTCAAACGAACTCATACCATCATCTGAATTTGCTAAAAGATTTGGAACTTACCTCTCCCAAATCACAACCAATTCCATCGATAAACTGGCAATACTGAAAAACAATAAAGTCGAAGCCGTACTCGTCTCCAAGGATAATTATGAGAGAATGAGTGAAGCTCTGGAATATGTTGATAATCAGGAAATTTTAGCCATAATCAAAGAGAGAACAGCCAAAGCACATAAAACCATCTCCCAAGATGATATGCTCAAAAGTCTCAATATTGAGCCTAAAGAGTTAGACTGAGATGTATTCGATTGAATATCATGAAGAGGTTGAAAATGATTTTAAGTTGAAAATGATTTTAAAAAGTTAGGTCACAGCACCACCCTACTGGTTCTCAAAAAGATAAAGAAAATAGCCCAAAACCCAATCATTGGTGATGAGCTGGGCAATAAGGTAAATATTGATTTATCAGGATTTAGAAAAGTCTATGTTGACAGTAAAAGAGTCCGTATCGTATATAAAATAATGGATGAGAAAATTGAAGTTTTCATTATTGCTGTTGGCAAAAGAAATGATATGGAAGTGTATCGCAAAGCAGCCGATAGAAGATAGTGCAGTCATGATTAAATCTTTTATGACAAATGTGAGTGAGATCAATTTAAAG
>QMKU01000083.1 GCA_003646525.1 Campylobacterota bacterium | reverse complement strand
TGAAGAGCGAAAATTAATATTCCCGGCTGACGACAATTAGAATTCCCGGAATCTGGCAGAAGAATTAGACTATCCCGATGCTTTTCAAAAGAAAGGAATTTGGATGGTCAAGGACAAACAGGTCAGGAGGCTATTTGAAATGTTGCAGACCGGGAAAACATTGGCATCTGCTGCTGCAATAACAGACATGGATGAGAAGACGGCCCGCAAGTACAAGCGTTTAAGGATGCTGCCAAGTGAGGTGGAAAAGCCGCACACCTGGCGTACCCGCCAGGATCCCTTTGATTCTGTCTGGGAAAAGGTCTCAGCAATGCTGAACATGAATTTCGGGCTCCAGGGCAAAACAATATTCCGGTACTTACAGCGAGAGTATCCAGGTCAGTTTGCTGATGGTCAATTGAGAACATTACAACGCAAGATGAAGATCTGGCGGGCTACAGAGGGCCCTGGTCGTGAGGTATTTTTCCCGCAGGAACATTATCCCGGCGTTCTTGGAGCCTCAGATTTTACCTGCATGAACCAACTTGGAATAACAATTGCAGGGGTTCAGTTTGATCATTTGTTTTACCATTTTGTGCTTACTTACTCAAATTGGGAAACAGGGACTATTTGTTTTTCAGAGAATTTTGAGAGCCTGAGTGAAGGTACTCAGAATGCACTGTGGGAGCTTGGAGGAGTACCCAAAGAGCATCTTACGGATCGTTTGAGCACTGCTGTGAACAAGAGCGGGAATCCTGAAAAATTCACAGACAGATATGCAGCCCTGATGCGACACTACAATATGAATGCCCGCAGAACTAATCCAGCCAGTCCCAATGAGAACGGTGATATAGAAGAGCGTAACCATCGTTTTAAGGAAGCTGTGGAACAGTCTCTGATGCTCAGAGGTAGCAGAGATTTTTCAACCAGAGAGGAATATGCTCTTTTTCTAAGGGAACTTCTTGACCAGTTGAATTCCGGTCGTCGGAAACGATTTGGAGAAGAGTTAAAAATGTTGGGTCGGCTACCCATGAAACATCTTGAATCCTGCAATCGCCTCGACAAGGTCAAAGTCAGAAGCAGCAGTACCATACGTGTTAACCACAACACTTATTCCGTGAACAGCCGACTTATCGGTGAGCATGTGAATATACGACTATATGTAGAGCATCTGGAAGTGTGGTACGGTCAGAAGAAAGTTGAGATGATACCGCGCCTGATAGGCGAGAACAAGCACTACATCAATTACAGGCATGTAATTGACTGGCTTGTACGCAAGCCGGGCGCTTTTGCGAACTACAAGTGGCGTGAGGATATGTTCCCGACGATCTGGTTCAGGATGGCTTATGACAGCCTCATGAAGGCTCATGTTACATCGGTTGCAGCAAAGAATTATCTGAAGATACTTAAGCTTGCCGCCCGGAAAAGCGAGTCAGCAGTAGATGAGGCTCTGCGAATCATGATTAATCAGGGAATGAAAATAGACTTTGAAACAGTTGAAGATTTGTATGAATCTGCTATGGCAATGCCCCTGGTGAAAGAGGTAGTGATTCCTCAGCCCGATCTCAGCGTGTATGATGAATTATGCCAATATGCCACTACGGCAGGTGTTGAATGACTGAGCAGAACAGGATTCTCATAGACTGCTTGAAACAGCTCCATCTGCCCACAGTACGAGAATGTTTTGCTGAAGAGGCTGACCATGCCCGACAAGAGTCTTTGAGTCATGAAGAGTACCTATTGGGTCTTATGGAGCAGGAGGTGGAGGAGCGCAAGTTAAAAAGAGTTGCACGGTATCTCCGCGAATCAAAATTGCCTCTGGAAAAAACTCTTGATTCTTTTGATCGCAGCAGATTGACAGAAGTGGAAAACCGTAAAGTTGAAACCCTGCTTGATGGGAGATTCCTGGCAAGGTGTGAGAATGTACTTGCATTCGGCGGCCCTGGAGGAGGTAAAACACACCTGCTGGCAGCCATAGGCATTGAGTTGATTCATAAAGGCTATCGTGTACGCTTCTACACCTGCAGTCTCCTGGTGCAGGAGTTGTTAATTGCAAAGCGTGACATGAAACTTGTCCGGCTCCTGAAAAAGCTCTCAAACTACGATGCACTAATCATAGATGATATCGGTTATGTGCAGCAGAGTCGTGAAGAAATGGAAGTGTTATTTACCTTACTGGCAAACAAGTACGAGCGTGGGAGTGTGATGCTCACAAGCAATCTTCAATTCTCTGAATGGGAGAAGATATTCAAGGATCCCATGACCACTGCAGCAGCCATCGACAGGCTTGTACACCACAGTGTCATTCTCGAATTGAACTTACCGAGCTTTAGGCTGGAAGCGTCAAAAATGGACAAGAGCGGTATTCAGAACCCCTGAACTAAGCGGCGACCGGCCGCCCATCCGCTCGGGCTACGCCCTCCGCTCCTGGGCGGCCGAAAAGCGGGAAGAAAGGAGGAAAAACAAGGAAGAAATAACAGGTAATTCTAATTGTCGCTGACAGGAAAGAATAGTTGTCACTGGACACAGTTCGGATTCCAAAGGATAAACCCGTCCGTGGCCGCTTTATGAAGACAATCGGCAGCCTATTCCGAACAGGAAAAGTATATTGTTTTCTCACGGAGGCCCCCTCTGCAGCTGTAGCGTTCCCCGGAATACCAGTTCTTTTCCGCAATGGGGGCAGTAGTGTTTCTTCTTTTTAGAAATGCGCACTGCAATCTCGGGTAACTTCAACTGTTTTTTGATTGATTTCAGCTTTTCCCTACATCTCTGATGCAGGAATCCGTAGTATCTCACCTTGCAAAAGCCCTTGGGCAATACATGCTAGAAAACGAGCCATGAATACAAGTACCGGCAATTTCATCGTCTTCCAGTCATCGCTGTCAACAGGTCTGTACAGAAATGTTACTTCACCATCAATCAGAGAGAGGATACGGTTGTTCGTGATTGCAACACGGTAGATGTAGCGTGACAGATACTTGATTGCCTCAGGGCCCTTCCCCACACGCTTGCAGTTTACATCTCGCCAGAAAGGCAGAAGAATCTGAAAAGGAATTACTGAAGGGAACACGCTGGTTGCTTGCCACATGCAGGAAGAAGCTTGAGGACAAAAAGAACCCAAGAAAAGCCGATCGGATTGCCCTGGATAAGGCTCTGGAAGCAAATTAGCCCCTATACATTGCCTACTACCTGAAAGAAGAACTTGCTGCTCTCTGGTCAATGGATTCGAAAACAGAGGCAGAGAAGCATCTGAATTCATGGCTGACAAAGGCTGAAGAATCAGGAGTTACAATGCTTGAGAAGGTGGCAGAGTGGCTTACAGGAGTAAAATCCAACATTCTGAACTGGTTTGATTATCAGATTTCCTCTGGAAAGCTTGAAGCATCTAACGGGAAAATCAGAAGACTTCTAAAGAATACTCGCGGGTTAAGAGATCAAGAGTACATGTTTCTGAGGATACAAAACCTCATGTACGCAAAAACCTGAAGGGTCAAAAAATCTATTGAGAAGATAATAGTATTATAGATGATAAAATGACTATACAAAACAATGGATGAAAATGTTGAGGGGAATTTATGAGATGGCACATAACCCATGCATGGAATGGATGTGGCAGAAACGAGTCTCTTTCATGTTTTAACTCGCAAGTGGACGGCCACAGCCACCCATTAAAAAGTCGAATTGTGGACAGTGCCGCAGGATGTTGATCAACAATTAACGCAGCTTCTAGATTGTGAAATGTTGCCACACCAATTATGCAAATGTTATGTTTCATATTGTTGGAGGAATAATTAATATGTCCAAAATGTTTCTAGATCCAGAAAAACCGCTTAATACTTGTATTGCCCAAAAATGTGATGGTTGTAGGGTATCGGAAAAACTTGTTTGCCATTTTAATTTCAGGCAATTGCTGATATTTTTATTGATGGCTCTTCCAGTCTTTCTTTGGGCTGGATTTATGATTTATCAATTTAATTCATTTATTTTAATACCATGGATATTATTTATTCTATCATTTTTTGGTTTTATAGAAATTCGAGTAATGTGTTCACATTGTCCACACTACGCTGAGACGGAGATAAAATCTTTAAAATGTTGGGCTAACTATGGTTCTCCAAAAATTTGGCAATATAGACCTGGACCCATGTCTTTATTGGAAAAAGTAGTTTTTTATTCAGGATTTATTATCATAGCAGGCACACCTATTGCGGTTGCAATATTACAAACGTGTTATGCCTTATTAAGCGTGTATATTGTATTAATAGCTGCATGGAAATGGGCACTAAAAACATTTTATTGTAATCATTGTATTAATTTTGCCTGTCCATTTAACAATATCGATAGCGAAATGCGAAATGATTTTTTTGATAATAATCCTGCTATTGGAGAAGCATGGAAGAAATAAAAACACATAATCGGGTAGCCAGGGGTTTTTCTCCCCCAGTCCCTCACATATTCAGCCAGCTTCCTGTAGTGGTATTCCATTGAAACGCCCCAGCTTCTTCCTGTCAAAAGGCGTACCCGCCTCTTGAATTCAAGGAAGGCTTTGTCTCTCCATCGATTTTTACCTCTTACATAAATAAAACCAAGGTAAACTGCACTTACTCACCGGAACCACCTTGCTTTTCTTCTTGTTCACTGTAAGCTTGAGCTTACTGACAAGGAAATGCGTTACACTTGCCATTACCCGGTTGCCAGCAGAAATGCTTTTAACCAGTATGATGGTTACCTGATGAATCGGTGTCCACGCTTTTCAAGTTCCTTGTCAAAGTCATCAAGAAGAATGTTCGCAAGCAGCGGTGAAAGTGGGCCACCCTGCGGCGCACCCTTTCTTTCTGAACATTCTCCGGTGCGAGAATACGCTCCAGTAGCTGAGAATTTGAGGACAGTTCTTCCACTCCACGCCTGTTACAGACTCCTCCATTCGGATTCAATGTCTGCTCAGAGCTCATGGATACTTCTCCTCTCATGATGTTCGGCCCTTCACCATGTCCAGCCCATTACTGCCGGCATTGAGCTACTATGGCCTCTGCTGATTTAGAGCGTTGTAACTTATCCCGCCACCTCTGGATCCCGTGCGAGACGAAGAATCTTAGGTTAACCGTTAACACCAAATTGATTATTCGTAATGAGTCCACATACGAAGAATCTTAATTGTATGCTCCTTCTCAATCACTTGGTATACAAGCCTGTGCTGAATGTTGATCCTGCGAGATATTGCACCAGATAAATCTCCAACAAGCTTCTCGAATGATGGGGGAGTTCGGTAATGATTCAGCGAAATAGTATTCAGGAGCGTTTCAGTCTGTTTCTTCAATCCTGAACTTGCGATCTTCTTTGCGTCTTTCCTGGCTTGTTTAGTGTAGACCAGTCGCCAAATCACCAGTCGAGTCCTTCAGCACACTCCTCAAGTGGGGTGTTCATCCCTTCCTCGATGGACTCTCTCATTCCGGGAATACCAAGAAGAAATAGTGTTTCCCTTATTGCTCTCCAGTCTTCCTCGGAGACAAGAACAGCTGAGTTCCTCTTGCCGGCAATCTGGACGGGTTCATGGGACAATGCTACTTCATCAAGGAGAGTGTACAGTTTTTTTCTTGCCTCAGTTACAGTAAGACTTGTCAAAAGAGCCTCCAATCATTACGTACGGTATATCGTACGTAGCTTGATCCATGTCAAGTATACCCACTTTCCCGACTTACTGGGATGATTCGCCTGAGAAAATAGTAAACTCTAATTGTCGTTGAAACAATCGGTGTTAATTTCTACATACAACAAAAGGTGACGACAAATGCCATAATACGAGAAATCTGGAAATTCCAAGCAAATCTGTATAGAAACACCGGCGAATGTTGATATTGTGCTTGGAAGTAACTCTCATTATCATTTATCCAATTAGTACAGATAATCAAAGAAAATAATTTGGTTACAACAACAGAATGAACTTGCCACAAACGCTTTGGTGTGGGCTTCAGTGATACCTGTGCAGATTATTCAGGATGTTAGTCCTCATACTAAAGAATGGGAGTACTGTTGAAGAATCGAGCAACATTCATTGATTTTATTTTGAAAGAATGGCTGGTAATCGCATCTGGCGTTGGTTTGGCTCTGATGGCTTTTTATACAAAACGCTTTCCAGTCTACTCAATCAATGAAATGCAGGTGTTGTTCATCCTGTTTGTGCTCTTTGTTGCAGTGAATGGTTTACAGAAAACTGGATTCATATTACAAATCGCCCAAAACATAGAAAAAGGAAAGGCGATACCATTAAAATTGGTGCTAACGACTTTTTTTCTGTCTATGTTGGTGACAAACGATATTGCTTTAATAGTCATTGTTCCGCTTACGTTATCACTTAACATCAATCGAAAAGATATTCTG
>QMKU01000082.1 GCA_003646525.1 Campylobacterota bacterium | reverse complement strand
ATCTTGGAGAGCATCACTCGATGCTTTTCACCCCCAGAACAGGCACTGACCATCTTCTCTTGGTCTTCGCCTGAAAAAAGCATTCGACCCAAGACTTTGCGTAGTTCATCAATATGCCACTTTGGATCATGTCCCTGTAGCCAATCATAAAGCTTGATATCTCCTGCTACAAGATCTGTTGCATTTTGAGGAAAATAGCTGCTAGTGATGGTTTGACCCCATTTGAAGCTTCCTCCATCAGCAACAATTTTTTCCATTAATATTTCGAGCAAGGTTGTCTTCCCTACACCATTGGTACCGACCAGGGCGATCTTATCATTTTTTTCGATCTTTAGCGAGAGATCTTCAAAAACGCTAATCTCATTATAGCTTTTATTCAACTCAATAATTTCAAGGACTTCATTTCCAATATCTCGATGAGGGCGAAACATGATAGAGGGATCTCTTCGGCTTGAGAGCTTGATATCCGCAACATCTAGTTTGTCAAGTTTCTTTTGTCTGCTAGTTGCTTGTTTTGCCTTGGAGGCATTAGCAGAAAATCTGGTAATAAATTTTTCCAATTCATCTTTCTCTTTGAGTGCTTTATTACGATCTGTTTCAGCTTGTTTGGCGACGAGATTTGCAGCGATATACCAATCATCATAATTGCCAGTGAAGCTTCTAATCTTTGAGAAATCCAAATCTAGAATATGTGTCACCACACCATTGAGAAAATGTCTATCATGCGAAATTACCACCATCACACCTTCATGGCGTTTGAGCTCATTTTCTAACCATCCAATTGTTTCGATATCTAGGTTGTTTGTAGGTTCGTCGAGGAGTAAAATATCAGGTTTGAGGAAGAGTACTTGGGCAAGTAGGATTTTAAATTTATCTCCACCTGTCAATGAGCTCATCAAATCATCATGTTTTACAGCAGGGAAACCAAGAGCTTCGAGAAGTTTTTCGATCTTGACTTCACTCTCATAGGTAGGATCCTCATCTGCACAAATCATCTCTAGCTCTGCGAGTCGATTATTGACGGTATCATCCTCGAAGTCACCCTCCATATAGAGTTTTTCTTTCTCTTTTTGCGCATCATAAAGTTTTTTATTTCCATAGAGTACTGCATCCTTGAGTGTAAAATCCTCAAAGGCATACTGGTTTTGTCCCAACATCCCGAGCTTGGCTCCTGGTTGGATCTGCACTTCACCATCCGTAGATTCCAACTCTCCTGAGAGTATCTTCATAAAAGTAGATTTACCTGCTCCATTCGCACCAATCAACCCATATCTTTTTCCCTGGTCCAGCGTGATGGATATCTTGTCAAAGAGTACTCTCTTGCCATATCGTTGTGTTAAATTTACTGTACTTAGCACTATGCTTCCTTGTAAAATGACGCAAAGCATCACTATATTGTTTTTGGTATTTTATCCAATGGAACTGAAAGAGAGTGAGAATGAGAGAGAAAAAATTAAAAAAATGGGGAATCTCCAAGACCCGAAAGCCTTGAAGGAGGGTGAAACAATAAACGAATTATTTCATTGCAGCGATATAGTCAGCTACTTCTTTCATACCAGCATCATCCAAAGAAGCTACTTGACCTTTCATAACACCACCCATTCCGTGTACATTAAGCGTACCAGCCTTGTAACCCTGAAGTTGCTCTACAGTTTTTGCAGCATCTTGACCTGTGATGATTACAGATTTTCCGAGTGCAGCTTTTTCACCATTTTGACCATGACATCCTGCACATTTAGCATAAGAAGCGGCACCGTCTGCCATCAAAAGTGTAGAGCCTGCGAATAACATTGCGATTGCGATTTTTTTCATATATATCCCTTAATAATTTTTACTATACTATCTAAATCCTGCTTAAAATAGCAGGAAAATCTTGTGACTAATTAACAGCTTGGAACATTGCCTGAATCAGATGCATACTCATAAACGAAGTCAAAAATATTAGTATCCCACTTATTTTTATACTTTTTGAGTTTTGGACATAGTGTCTTGAGCTCATCACTCATTTTACCAGCATCTTTGATCTCTTGCCACTGATCTTGAGTATGCTTTGCAGCAAACTTAGCACCAGTAAAACCACATGCTCCTTTGAGCTTCTTAGAATAAAGCTTCTGTCCTTTTGCTACATCAGCAGTCGCAGTTGTACCCATTACTGCAAACGCGAAAAGCGCAGCCACAGCCAATTTAGAAAATTTAGTCATATAGATCCTTTAAAAATTAATTTCTTACAGTGTGAAGAATAGTGAAAAATTGTGAAGCGATTGTGAAACAGAGCAGAGAACTGCTCTTTTAGCAACTAGGTAGATGTGAGCTGTCAGTAGCGTATTCATAGGAAAAATCATAGATATGAGACCACCAAGATGGTTTGATCTTGCCAAGTTCCAATCTAGGACAAATCTTTTTAGCTTCTTCGGGAAATTTACCCTCATTATAGAGTGCTTCCCACTCTTCTTGTGTATGATAGCGTGCAAATCGTACGCCAGAAAAACGACATGATTTTCTAAATTTCTTTTTAAAAAGCTTTTGTCCTTTTGCGGCATCTGCCTGAACTACTACACTAGTGCCTATGATGGCAAAAGAAATAATTGTAACAAGTAGTATTAATTTTTTCATATCTATCTCTCCTTCTATTATATGTTAATTAGCTAATAAATATTATAGGCTACTTAAGCTTACTGATAACTTTGTATTTATTCCAATAGATATCAATCGCTTCATTCAGCGTCTTATCACTGATATCTAATGGTTCTTTCACAGCAAAATTTTGTAAAAAAAGTTCTGACATTACCGAGGTATCTTTGCGTGGATGACGCAAAAAGTGCTTTAGTGCTGCCTTGGTATTTTGCTCACCGCTATAGACCGAAAGATAGTGCATGAACATTCTTTGCAGTGACATAGGCAAATCCTGATGGCACTTGACACAATTTTTTTCATAAGTATCTTTTGCAGAGAGTGTCAGTGTTAATAAGAAAACGATTATCAACTTCTTTACCATCTCAATATCATCCTAGTTCCTCGCTTCATCTTTGAATCCACTTCGATCTGTACTGCATATTCATCTATTATCTTCTTGACGATACTCAACCCCACACCAAAACCACCTTCACTATTATTAAATCGTAAATAGCGATCGAAGATATAAGGTATTTTCTCCTCTTTTATGCCTATTCCACTATCCTCTATCATCAATCTGCCTTTATCCAATGCGATATATATTGATCCGCCCCTTGTATTGTATTTGATGGCATTTGAGAGAAGGTTATCTATGACGAGGATGCATTTTTTTCGATCCATCAAAAAGTGTTCTTTGTGCAAGTCATGCTCAATCGTAATCTGTTTCGACAGGGAGAGAGCCTCAAAATAATCAATTCGCTCCAGAATAATTTTCCTCAAATCAAGTACCTCATCCTCATTGTCTCGTTCATGTTCGAGAGTTAAGTAGGTCAAATCTTCATAAAGTGTTGAAACTGTTTTGGCCGCAACCGTGATGCGATCAAGTTTTTTACGATTTTTATCTGCCATTATATTTTTGTCCATCATCTCAATATTGGCGAGAATGGCACTCAAGGGGGTATTGAGTTCATGGGTTGTATCTTTGATGAAACGATCAAGTAACATAATAGAATCTCTCATCGGTTTCAAAAAAAGTTTGGCAAGTACAAAACTAAAAAGAAAAAGAAAAAGAAAAACCAGTGATCCATAAATAGTGATTGTTCTTATCGTCTCATCATGCCAGATATGATTGTCATCAACTTCAATGATCAGGTATTTCGCCCCAAGGTAATAATTGTCAAGTATTTTGACAAAATGTATCTTGTCTCCTGTCTGGTAAATTTCTTCGTCAAAGTGGATTCGTTGGTTCTCAAGAAGAGAAAAGATCCGAACATCTTCCATATCATAAATAGCACTTTTGAAGCGATGATCTCTTGGGTAGGTTCGCCTATCATCGAAATAGTGATGAAGTGCCTTGAGTCGCTTGATCTGTTCGTAGGCATAATTTGACAAAATAGTGCGCTGATTGGAAAACATTAGTTTTTCCTGACTCTGATAAAAGAAGAGAGAGAGAAGAGACAAGAGAAGAGTGACTAGAAGGAGATAAAGTGTCAAAAAACGGAGGAGAGATTTTTTCTCACTCCTCAGTAGTGAACTTGTAGCCTTGTTTTTTGATGCTAACAATTCTATCCTTACCGATAATTTTACGAAGATTTTTGATGTAGGTACGCAGTGCTGTATCGCTGGGTTCTTCCTCATAATCCCATAAATGTCCGTAAATACGCTCATGCGACAATACTTCGGTGGGATATTTCATAAAAAGCTTCAATAGTTTAGACTCTTTATTTCCTAGTGCTATGGACTTGTTTTCTACTATTAGCAGATTGCTTTGAATATCATATTTAGCAGAGTTGCCGATCTCAATATAGACTTTTTTCTCATGATAAAATTCACGCTTTAGTAGTGTTTCCATCCTGATCAACAGCTCTTTGAGCACAAATGGTTTCCGCATATAGTCATCACAACCGCTGACATAACCCTGCTCTAGATCTTCCATACTACTCAATGAGGTGATATAGATCGCTGGAGCAACCACTCCTTTGCTTCTAGCCTCTTTCAAAACTTCAAAGCCATTGAGTCCAGGAGTATTGACATCGAGAAGGAGCAAATCATACTTCCGCTCATAGAGCTTCTCTTCTGCCTCATAGCCATCATAAACACTCTCTACCTCATAGTCATTATCTTCCAAAAATTCTGTGATTGTTTCATTGAGATTGGCATCATCTTCTAGTAATAGTACTCTTGCTTTCAACATCTATCCTCCTGCTTTTAGGCTTTGTGTTGGGCAACCCAGTTTTGGATCCTTTGCACACTCAGAGCCCCACTGATTCGGTCTACCTCTTTTCCATTTTTGAAGATCACCATTGTGGGAATACTCCGAATACCATACTCGCCCCCTAGCTGCTGATGCTCTTCCGTATTGACTTTGAGGAATTGCGCCTTGAGGGACATCGCTACTGATGCTTCTTCAAATGCTGGAGCCATCTGACGACAAGGTCCACACCACGGTGCCCAGAAATCTACCACAAGGGGCAGATTGCTATTGAGTAGAAATTGTTGAAAACTTTGAATATCAACTGAGACTGGCTTACTCGAAAGCAGTGAGTTTTTACATGAACCACAGTTTGCTTTGGTATAGCTCTCTTTTTGAGGTATGCGATTGACTTTCAAACAGTGGGGACAGACAACATTAATATTCATAATTCTATTCCTTTGGGTAATCTTGGGCAGTTATTATAGCAGAAATTGAAGTAGCCTTCACTTGAGCATCTCCTGTAGGGTCACTTTGACATTTTGACCCAAGGCATCTACGGCATATCCACCCTCCAGAAAAAAGATTGCTGGAATATCTGCCTGATCCAAGATATTTCGGACAATCTGACGAATTCCTTCAGTCGTTACCTTGAGTGATGCCAAAGGATCACTCTCATGTAGATCATATCCAGCTGAGACTAGCAAAATATCAGGTTTAAAAAAATGAAAAGCTTTAGGAAGTTCTTTTTCATAAATCTCCAATAGCTCTTTGTCTCCACTGTCAGGCATCACGGGATGATTGGCAATATATCCTTTGCCCCTGCCCTCGCCTATTTCAGATTCTGCACCTGTACCAGGATAGGCAAAAGCTTGATGTGAACCAAAATAAAAAACAGTCTCATCTCTCCAGAAAGCATCCTGTGTACCGTTGCCATGGTGTACATCAAAATCTACGATCATAACTTTTTTGTATCCTAATAGTTGGGCATAATGTGCCGTAACTGCCACATTGTTAAAGAGGCAAAACCCCATCGCTTTGGTCGGTGTCGCATGATGTCCGGGAGGGCGTACAGCACAAAAAGCACGATCCAAATCCCCTGCCACGATCCGATCTATTGCCACAACTCCAGCACCCACTGCCATAGCTGCAGCCCAGTATGAATCCTGACTACAGACTGTATCTGGATCGATAGCGCCACTACTCTGACAAACATCTCGTATCTGATCGATATGAGTCTGCGGATGCACTTGTCGCAAGATCATATCCGATGCGACGATAGGCGAGAGGCATATTAGAGATTTTTTCATCCCTGAAATTGCTTTCTCTATCGCCTCTAGTCGTGCGGCTGATTCTGGGTGACCTAGTCCAGTATCATGCTTGAGATAGATTGGATCATAGATATATCCTACACGCTTTGTGCCTGTTTTTTTATTTTCCATTTTATAAGTCTTTCTCTGTAAATTTACACTATGATACTGAAAACTACGGAAAACCCCACAATCACCCTCCAGCCCCCGCAAAATCAGTTATTTCCCTCCATTCATCATCACAAATCCCCTT
>QMKU01000081.1 GCA_003646525.1 Campylobacterota bacterium | reverse complement strand
TGAACTCGATGATGAAGCAAGTGGAGAGACGATAGGCTACAATACAACAGGTGATTTTGTTTTGAGTGCTTTGGGTGAGGGTGACTTAGATATGCCTGCACTCAATCAGCAGGAGGGAACCTTTACTTCTATAGATAAGCGTATCGTACCTACGCATGTTGCTTTGCCTTATGGTGGCTATGTGCTAAACGATATTATGAATGCGCTAGGTCTCAAGGAACAATATACAATTGACTATACCAAGATGCTCCCAGAAAAACAGGGATTTAGCAATATAGAGTTTGACGCTTTGCCTGACTATTTTGATATTACAGGCAAGGAGCACCGTGGGTATTTACTCAAAACCGTGAAGCGCGAAAAGTCTGAAAAACTAGAAGCGATTTTCACATTGCCTGATTATGATGGTGTAGTACTCTATCGGTGCAATGAAGATAATCAATTTTCAGCATTTACAGGCAAAACTAAACAGTTAAAATCTGATGCCAAGTTGAGAGGTTCTGAGCAGTTTGCAAGTGTTGCCAAGCTTAAAGAGGGTGATAGTGTGAAATATACACTTCAAGGTATTGTATACCAAAGAGTGTTTACGATTGATACATCGATGAAAGGAACTGTAGCGATAAACCCTGATTACGATAAGGGCTTAAGTAGTGCTTCGGTATCCTACTATAGATTTAGTCAACCCAAACTAGAAAGAATGGACAGTGAAGATGAGTAACGAAATTACAATCAAAATTGACGGTATTGAGTACAAGACACAGGAAGGTGAATATATTCTAAATGCTGCTCGGGCTAATGATATCTTTATCCCTGCTATTTGCTACCTAACCCGCTGCTCGCCAACCTTGGCCTGCCGTATCTGCTTGGTTGAAGCTGACGGAAAGAGAGTCTACGCCTGTAATGCGAAAGCAAAGGCAGGAATGGAGGTCGTTACCTCTACAGAAGAGATCCTCGAAGAGCGTCGCGCCATCATGGAGGTGTATGATGTCAATCATCCACTTCAGTGTGGTGTGTGTGACCAAAGTGGTGAGTGTGAATTGCAAAATTATACACTCGAACTCGCTGTAGATTCGCAGAGCTATATGATTCCAGATACCAAGAGAGAAACGACCAATTGGAGTTCGGTACTGCATTATGATCCAGGTCTTTGTATCGTCTGCGAGCGATGTACTACAGTCTGCAAAGATATGATAGGTGATGCAGCTATCAAAACTGGACCTAGAGGTGGAACAGCACTTGACAAGGGCATGAAAGATGCTATGCCAAAAGATGCCTATTCAATGTGGAATAAGTTGCAAAAGTCTGTGATTGTTCCAAGCAATGGAACGGGCGAGACAAAATGTAGTGATTGTGGTGAATGTGTCGCTGTTTGTCCTGTTGGGGCATTGGTGAGTCGTGATTTTGTCTATACTACAAATGCATGGGATCTCAAGCGAATACCTGCAACTTGTGCACACTGTAGTAGCGGTTGTCAAATCTATTATGAGACGAAGCCCACATCGATCGAAGACCCATCAGAAAAAATTTATCGTGTAACCAATGAGTGGAATTATGTCTCTCTCTGCGGTGCTGGTCGTTTTGCTTATGACTTTGAGAACAGAGTCGCATCCAAAGATAGTGATGCTTTTGACAAAGCAGTAGAAGCATTAACTAAAGCAGATAGCATTCGTTTTAATTCTGTGATTAGTAATGAAGAGGCATTGATGCTTCAAACGATGAAAGAAAAATTTGGTAAAAAGCTGGTCAATGCAGACGCATATGCCTTTCAGCATTTTCTCAGAGCATACGGCAGACCTGCTGGAAAATTACTTTATGGTAGTGATTTCAAAAAAATCATGAAGACAGATTTTGTGATCAGCGTGGGTAGTGCTCTACGAAATGATAATCCCAATGCTCGTTACGCTTTTAACAATATTCAAAAAATGAATAAAGGCGCAGGACTCTATTTTCATCCGATAGGTGACAAGGTCATTGCTGATCTTGGCAAAAGTGTGGAGACTTTCGCACATAAGCCAGGACTCGAAGAGGCAGCACTCTATCTGATCCTTGATCTTTTTGCAAAGAGAGAAGAGCTTCCAGAAGAGATCGTTACATATCTTGACTCTTTTCACAGTAAAGGGACAAAGACCATCAAAGAGAAAGTGATGGAAAATGTTACTAGTACGGTTGTAGATAAAGAGACAGGAGAATCTAAAGAGGTCACTAAGAAAGTGCCAAAAATGGTAGAGAAAGAGATCGAAGTAGATATAAATTCATTGGTGACACTACTTGGAGGTGCTGAAAACTTTTCAGAGATTTTTGAAAAGATGATGAAAAAGAAAAGCTCTTTTTCTCTCATCGTAGGAGAAGATTTATATTTCCATCCTAATGCAGAAAATCTTGCGGGACTAGTCTCAATGATAGAGAAAACTTGTAGTATGGAAGTAGTGCTAGTGCCACCAAAAACAAACTCTTTGGGTGTGGCACTGATCTGTGACCTAGATGAAAATACAGAAGGCTATACTGTCGGCTATAATGAAAACGGTGATTTCAAACTGAGTGCATTGGGTGATGGCGATCTTGATATGCCTGCAATGAATCAGCAAGAGGGCACACTAACCAACATGAACAAACGAGTGACCCCAACCAATGCGGCTTTGGAGTATAATGGATATGAACTCAATGATCTTATGCAAGGATTGAAGGTTGGCAGACATTTGACTGTAGACTGGACGGAAATACTCGCAGACAAAAAAGGCTTTCAGGCTATAGCCTTTGATGATCTTCCTAATGGCTACAGTAATAGCGGTGAAGAGCAGAGAGGTTATGCATTGAAAAATATAGGCAAGCGAGCAAGTCATGCGCTACCTAAGAAATTTGATGAAAATATGAAACTTGAGGGCGAGATTGCATATCGTTGTAACCCCCAAAGACAGTTCAATGATTTCACGGATAAGGCACATCAAATCTTTGAAAGCTTCTCACTCTATGCTAGTCCAGCTAGAGCAGAAGTACTTGGGGAAAAAGTAGAGGTTGATTTCGGTACAGAAAAAATCCTCTTTGATGTAGCTACAGATGAGAGAATGGAAGGTGACATTGTCAAAATCCCTGATTTCAAAAGTGCAAAAGATATCTACGCTCTCTTTGGCGGAGACAGATTCAAAAATGTAACAATTAGAAAGGTGTAAGCATGGAAATAGTGAATTTAGCAGTATTGCCTGAAGTAACCAGTGCCGGCGTTGCGATCAAAGCGATCATCATATTGGCGATCATCTCTGCGGTTGCAGGGTTTGGTACCTTTATCGAACGAAAGGTTTTGGCATTTATGCAACGAAGACTCGGACCTATGCATGTTGGTCCTTACGGGCTTTTGCAGATTGCAGCAGATGGTATCAAACTTTTCACCAAAGAGGATATCGTTCCACAAAATGCCAATAAGTTGATATTTAAGATCGCCCCTTCTATCACGGCAGCTACGGCGTTTATCGCACTAGCAGCCGTACCAGTCTTTCCTGATTTTACGATCCCTGAATGGATACCGTTGCTCGGAGGTGTTTTCGTTCCTTCGATAGCAGCAGATGTCAATGTGGGTATTCTCTTTATTTTGGGAATGATGGCGGCAGGCTTATATGGTCCTCTGCTTGCAGGTATGGCTCAGGCGAACAAATGGGGTATCATTGGATCTGCGAGAACAGCAGTTCAGTTTCTCAGCTACGAGGTCGTTACTGGTCTCTCTATGCTAGCACCAATTATGCTAGTAGGATCACTCTCTTTGGTTGATTTCAATAACTATCAAGATGGAGGGTTTACCTCTTGGATGATATGGCAACAGCCAGTCGCATTTGTGTTGTTCTTGATCGCAGGTTTTGCAGAGACCAACAGAACACCATTTGACCTTCTTGAGCATGAGGCAGAGATCATTTCTGGTTTTGCTACAGAGTATTCTGGTATGCGATGGGGTATGTTCTTTATCGGTGAGTATGCCAATATGATTACCATATCTGTTATATTGGCTGTAGTCTTTATGGGTGGATACAATGATCTTGGCTTTATGGCAGGTTGGTTTATCGTGGTTTTCAAAATCGCATTCTTCTTCTTCTTGATGCTGTGGGTTCGAGCTTCTTGGCCACATATAAGACCAGATCAGTTGATGTGGTTAAGTTGGAAAATATTGATGCCAGTTGCTGTTGTCAATATTGTAATCACCGGCATCGTGATGATGATATAAGGAGTATAGATGAGTTTAGAACAATTTAAAAATAGAAATGTAGGCGAGCAACCCTATGTACTGATCGAAAGCGAACATAGACCCAAAAGTGGAATGGGACGATTTCAACGCGTTGTCAATCGTACTTTTAAAAAGGAACTTTTCACTGGGCTCTATGTGACAATGCGAGAAATGATCAATACTCTCTTCAGGGGTGAGATGGCAGCAGTCAAGTATCCTTTTGAAAAGTTGCCAATTTCACCAAGATACCGAGCAATCCATGATATGCTCAGGTTGCTTGAAAGCGGTCACTATCGATGTATTGGATGTGGATTATGTGAAAAGATCTGCATCTCTAATTGTATCAAGATGGATACGCGTTATGATGAAAATCAACGCAAAGAAGTTACTGAGTATACGATCAATTTTGGACGATGTATCTTTTGTGGATATTGTGCCGAAGTTTGTCCAGAATTGGCAATTGTGCACGGTGGACGGTATGAAAATGCTTCTGAACAGAGAGCAAGTTTTTCTCTGTTTGAAGACATGCTGACACCGATTGATGCACTTAAGCAACAGCAGGAGTTTGATGGATTTGGTGCAGTGACACCAAATGCAGATAACGCCATTAAAAAGACGCCACTCGCGTACTAAAAAGGAGAGAAAATGTATGAACAAATAGCCTTTTACCTATTTTCAGTCCTGACAATAGGACTCTTTTTGGTAACGGTTTTAAGTAAAAATTTATTGTATTCTATGACTGCTTTGGCAGCTGGAATGGTGATGATTTCGGGATTCTTCTTCCTCTTGGGTGCAGATTTCCTCGGTGTTGTTCAATTGATTGTTTATGTGGGTGCCGTGATGGCACTCTATGCTTTTGCCATGATGTTTTTCGATGCTACAAGAGATGTCAAAGAGAAAAATCCCAATGGAGCTTGGATTTTCCTCCTTGGTGGTATGGTAGCCTTAATGATGGTTCTCATCTTCTCTGCACCGATTTTCAGTGAAAATATTCAAGCTATATATCCATCAATAGCAGGAGCAACAAATCCACAATCGGTTGGATTAGTACTCTTTACGAAGTATCTGGTTCCTTTTGAAGTTGCCGCTGTGATGTTGCTTGTAGCAATGATCTCAGGGATTATATTGGCAGGTAAAAAAATGGATCAAAGCCTTACGACAGAGGATGATGTCTTGAATACAGAAATTATTACAGAGGAGGATGACAAATGATAGGTCTCAATCATTATCTCATACTCTCAGGACTGCTTTTTACAATCGGTCTTGTAGGTGTAGTGAGAAGAAAAAACCTTTTGATGCTCTTTTTTGCAACAGAAGTGATATTGAATTCGGCAAATATTGCATTTGCTGCTGCATCCCATTATTATGGTGATTTAGCAGGTCAAATGTTTGCTTTCTTTATCATCGCTGTTGCAGCTAGTGAAGTGGCTGTAGGCTTGGGACTTTTGATTGTCCTTTATAAAAAACATGGTAGTCTGGATCTCGATGATCTAGCGTCAATGAAAGGGTAGTGATGGAAAAATTTGTATATATTGCACTTTTTGCACCGTTAGTTGGCTCGCTTTTTGCTGCTCTTTATGGCATGAGTCCAAAGAAGACATTTGTAGGTATCATAGGATCTTTACTATTGACAACCTCCTTTATCGCTTCTGCTATTTTGGCTACATATGTTTATCAGACAGGAGCAAGTATCCATGTCACGATGATGGAGTGGATCGGAGCTGGTGATCTGATGATTCCGTTTGGATTTGTTGTTGATCAGATCAGTGTAACGATGATGACTGTTGTGACGCTAGTTTCAACAGTTGTTCACTTCTACTCTATAGGATATATGGATCACGACAAGAGTTTCAATAGATTTTTCTCTTATCTCTCAGCATTTGTATTTTCAATGATGGTACTTGTGATGAGTGATAACTTTGTGGGACTCTTTATCGGTTGGGAAGGCGTGGGTGTTTGCTCATGGCTTCTGATTGGATTTTGGTATCACAAGCCAGATGTATCTCCAGAAGTGAATCCTTCTATCTCTCCTTCTTGGGCAGCCAATGAAGCATTCATCGTAAATCGTATAGCTGACCTTGCTATGCTTGTAGGTATCTTTGTTCTTTATTGGAATACGGGTTCACTTCAGTATGATGTTGTATTTGCAGCACTTCCTTATCTGGGTCACGGGATTTTAGTCACGGCTGCCATC
>QMKU01000080.1 GCA_003646525.1 Campylobacterota bacterium | reverse complement strand
TAGAAAACATCTACTGATGCAGACAGCTCTAATACCTTATATGGATAGATATATTTTGGATGGTCACTATAAGATAATCGATCATAAATTAGGCAGAGAAGCTACCAAAGAGCTAAATAGACTGCCATCTCTTGGTGTTGAGGTAAACTATCAACAGGAGAAATCTATTAATCTATACTTTCTAACTATTAACATAACTGTCTCTTGTGATGCAACGCGCTTTGAAGAGATGGAGAGTATTATTTTGCATAATATTCCAGATGATTTTACGCAAAAAATGGTCGATATGTTTCAACATATCCCATCTGAAAAAATATCTCTAGCCTCCTCTTTCATTCGTACTATGGATTTTTTAGATACAGTACATGGGTATACGGAAAAAGAGACTAGATTGCTCAGTGGACTACCTACATCAAATTATGAACTAAATGGTGGTGGATCTGTCATTCCCTATGATATCCTAAAGATATATTACGATCAAAAGAGTTTGGACAAGAGTATCAGTGAAGGTGTCTACCAAAATGTGAAAAATGCCAAAGCTCTAGTGAAAAATGGTGAAGAGAACAGACTTTATGCTTCTGTCTTTTATAGTATGATAGGTACATTTGCCATCAATGATCAAGATATAGATGAGTTTAGATTTCTCGAAGATCTCAGATCTGAGCGTGCCAGGAAAGTATTTACATACGAGATAGAAAAACTTTTTAACAATCTTGAAGAAGATATTGATTTTGAGATGTATCCTGTATTTTTAGATTTTACTTTATCTTTACATGATATTATGGATGAGATAGATGAGTTTAGAGACTTTATGGGGGGACTTTTTGTAAAGAAAAATCTAAAAAAAATGCATGAGTATTCCGTATATAAAGATAGTAAACCAAATATTTTTACAAAATTTATAAGTAAGAAATAAACAATAGGGTCAAACAATAGGGTCAGGACACAAATCACTAATCATTATAATTACTAAAAAATGGTGATTATCATAAATAATTATGCTATACTAGGAACCTTAGGGTCAGGTGCCTACCCACTACCAGCTCTAAATACCTTAGAAGCCATAGCTGTAGACAAATCTAAATATCGTGCTATTTCACCTTGTGTATAGCCATCATTTAATGCTTTTATTATAGCAGAGTTTCTTGATGCTATCTCTGTAGAGTCTGCAAAATGCTTTTCAAGTGTTTTTTCTTTTATTTGTTTAAGGAAGCTCCCAAAAACTACAGTTCCTTAATCAGCGAGATCTCAAGGAGATGATTTTGGCAGAAATGGGGTGGAATACTATTTCTAAAAAAAATTATGATAAAATACAAAAAAATATGAGGATAAAAAATGAAAAGAACAGTAATACTTTCAATAGCTACAGTTGCACTACTTTTTGTGGGTTGTGGGGAAGATAAAGAGAGCGTAAAACATGCAAAAAAAGAGATATCTGAGGCGGTAGATGCAAGTACCAAAGTAATAGCTGAAGAGACTCAAAATGCAAAAAAGTATGTTGAAGAGAAGGCAAACTCTGTAGATGTTGATGATGCTGAAGAGAGAGTAAAAGATAGTTACAAAAAAGCCAAAGATGGCATTATGGATATGGCGCAGAATGCCAAAGATGCCATTAAGGATAAAATAGAAGAGATTAAAGACTAGCTTAAGGAATCTCCCAAAAACAAAACTACCAATCTCACTTGTCCTTCTGCTTCTAGTCGAATTCTCTCGATCGTCACATAAGATGGCAATGAATTAATAGCAAAAAAGGCATAATTAATATAATTTATAGAAGGGTGATTGTGGGAGTGTACACATACAATTCGGACATCAATGTCATTGGTGGCATACCTGATTATCAACTCATATTTAAAGCTATAGAACTCTATACCTCTGGGAAAGATGCGATGAACGATGCTCTTATTAAGCGAAATGAGTTTGGCTTCAAGACTGAAAGTGCTCGTGGAAGATTTATGCGTGCAATTACTTCAGCATTTTTAAACTTTCAAAACAGAGAGCATGAAGCATTGATCACTTCGCTGTTTATGCATAGTATGTCGCTAGAGACGAAACAACTTATACTCTTTTGGCAGTTTTCTCTCTCAAATAGGCTCTTTTTTGAAATCAGCCGTGATGTTTTTGTTAAAAATTATTTCTCTGGACGAGTATCATTCCCGAAAGAAGACATTGTTGCGTATATGAAAGATCTCATAGCTAACACACCTGAGTTGAAAGATAAGTTTGCAGAGAAAACAATCAGTACTATTGCTTCAAAATATCTCACAGTACTAAAAAAGCTTGATCTTGTAGAGGGTAGGCAAAAGAAAACTTTTAAGCATATTCAGGTTTCCAATGATGCTTTGGTCATCTTTCTTCATTTGCTAAAAGCCATAGACCCTTCAGGATCAGATATGTTAAAAAATAAGTATCTTTCACTTTCTATGGTTCCCCTCGATAGTTTTGCTGAGAGAGTGAAGCAGCTTGCAAAGAAAGATCTCATCAACATGAGTTTTAATGGAGTCGCATTGAAGATAGAAACAATCCATACTGGCAAAGGAATAGGCAGTGTCCTTTTTGACTGATAATAAACAAAAGTTTGAAGACCTAGCGTTTCAGCTTGACAATAGAGATGCCCTCCGCAGGCAAGCAAATGGTGGTAACAGTATCCTCTTTATCTATGCTCCAGATGAAGAAAACGAATATATTGCAAGAGCAAAAGAGCTTTATGCGGATAAGGCAGTTTTTATCGATATAAGTAAGCTTCTTGTAGCTTTTGTAGACCAAGACGGATGGGAAGATTTCAGAGCGTATTACCAAGATTATAAAGATACTCCTAGTGTGATGTTCAATACAAAGAGTGAAGAACCAGATCTCTTTAAATTGATTATTGAGGCTATTGTAAAAGCGAGTGCCGAGGGCAAGATACCTATTCTCATTCGTACAGGGGCACTTTATGGCACAGGCATAGAAAATGTCAATATTATGGAACACGCATCAGTAATGAACCTCTCTCAACCTTTAGTATTTTTCTATCCTTCTCGTCTGGAAGATGATAATCTCTACTTTTTAAATTTTAAACTTGCATCCAAATATAGATGCACATTGATCAAATAGGACCAAAAGATGACAAAAATAAATGAAATTTTAACCCTTGACTTGCATGAAGATATCAAAAATGTAATCGACCTTGAGGATCAATCAGAAGTGGAAATACAGTATGAGATAGAGTCTTATATCATTACAGAAGGAATAAGTGGGTATCTCTCTTATTTTATCAACAGGTATACTTCCAATATCAAAGAGACAGGGGTGTGGATCTCTGGTTTTTATGGTTCTGGTAAATCTTATTTTGGAAAGATGCTGGGCTATCTTTTGGATAATCCTAATATCAATGGCACCCATGCACGAGATAGATTCTTGCCTAGACTCAAAGGTGTCCCAAATGAAAGTTTCATCGAACAAGATATTAGAAGCTTGGATGCGATCAGTAGTCGGGTTGTATTCTTGGATGTTGCCAAACAAAATACAGACAATGGGCTTGCCTTTACACTCTTTACTAACTTCCTCAAAAATCTGGGATTCAGAGAAGATCTTTATGGCTATATGGAGTTTGAACTCTATATCTCTGGTGAATTTGATACCTTCAGAGAACATGCCTTAGAGCTCTTTGACAAAGAGTGGGATGAACTCAAAAAGAGCAACAGAGAAGTAGCAAAGGCGATGCGTCGTATATATGGAGAAATGGGTTACTCTGAAAGTGAATATGACGATACGAAAGATGTTTATAGTGATGCTATCCAAAACTTTGATGCCAATAAGTTAAAAGAAGAGCTTGAAAAATATATTGCAAAGTTCAAAGATGAAAGGATTGTCTTTATCTTTGATGAAGCCAGTGAAGCTATCAGCCAAAACAAGTTCAATTTACTTGATCTTGAGGGTATTAGTGAGTCACTTTCGAGTATGAGTGGTAAAGTTTGGACGATTGCCATCGCTCAAGAAAAATTAGATAGTGTAATTAATAATGCCAATATAAATAAAAGTCAGTTAATTAAAGTTACAGATCGATTTAAAACTCCTATACATTTAGAGTCTACCGATGTGGATATCATCATTCGTGGTCGTTTGCTACAGAAAAAAGAGCAGTATTTCAAGAAACTTGTTGGTTTTTATAACAAAAACAATGGTGAGATTTCGGATGCAACAAACCTCAACTCATCATTCCCTACCAAAACAGAATCTGCTGATGAATTTGCCACTTATTATCCTTTCCACAAGTATCAGTTTCACCTGTTGCAGAAGTTCTTGTTTAGTTCCAATGCACTGGTAGCCAATCAGGTTGCAGCTAGAGGTATGATCATCACTACTTTTGATGTACTCAGAAAACAGATGAGAGATGAATCACTCTTTGCATTTACTACCGCACACAATATCTGTACCGAAGCCCAAACTGCACCCCCTACGGATCTTGGTATCAAATACGACAATGCCAAGAGGGTTTTGCAAAATACCAATTCCAAACTAGAGGGAGATCTGCTTTTAAAGAGTATCCATTTTTTAAACGAATCAGAGCTTGTCCCTGCAACTGTTGAGAACATCACAAAAACCTACATCTCAGATCTGAAAAGTTATTACGAGACAAAGCCTTTGGTGGAAGATGCATTAGTTCTCCTAGTAGATGCAAAAATACTTCTCCTCTCCAACAACAACTATAAGATCACTTCAGACCTTGAGAGTAAGATGCTTGAAGAGATGAAGGACTTTGATGTAGAACTGTACATTAAAAAACGAGAGCTTGTTGCCTATATTAAAAATACAGGTCTCTTCAGTGCCATTGCGAGTATCAACGACAATGACCTTGCCTATAAGTTTAATATCTTGACAGACCTAGATGACGACATTAGTGCATCAAACAATAAGCACTTGCGACTTACTGCCTATAGTCTCTTCAATATAAATGGCGAGAGACAGGACTTTGTAGAGAGTATCAAGATGGATACACAGTATGATAAAAACCTGATTACACTCATCCCTGACAACACACACTTTGCAGAGATAGACAAACTCATCGGAGAGATAAGACGCTATAGCTTTATGGAAGAGAAGTATGAGCTTGATAATGATCAGAATAAACGACAGATTATTAGAGAGTTTTCCCTTATCAAAGAAGAGAAGGAGAAGGACCTTCTTGGTAGGATCAGAGATGCATATGCAAATGGTTCCCTTGTGTATATGTATGATGAAGAACTTCTTGATAGAGACAGCTTCAAAGGAACGATCAATGAAGTGCAGCGTAAGCTTATCAACAACACTTACACAAAAAGGCTCTCATCGCAACTCTCAGAGAGTATTATCCCTAAACTATTAAATGAAAAAAGTAACGACAAGCTCAACCGTAACTTTTCTGGTGATGATTTCAAGTTCTTTGATGATAATGGAAACTTCATTGGTGATCACCTTAAGGTAGTTGAAGAGATCACTTCCAAGATCGCCAATTTCACAGATGGAAAATCTATAGAGATGGAGCTTTCCAGTGCACCATGGGGGTATGCTTACGGAACTGTTGTCACTACTTTAGCAGCACTTTTCAGAGCTGGAAGGCTTGTCATAAGACATAATGCTCATGAGTATTTCTCTCACTCGGACAGATTAGTACATGAAGTTTTTACGACCAGTAATCGTTTCAAAGCAGCTTCATTCAAGTCTCTCTCTCGGACACTTAGCACAGCCCAAAAGAACCAGCTTGTACAGACTATGATAGATCTGGAGTTTTATGAGACCATAGGTAAAAAAGTAGATTGGAATACCAATGATTTTGAGTTGGTGGATGCCATTAAGGTTATGGCAGAACATTTCATAGGTGCATTGGGGATTATGAAAGATACGGTGCCTGACTTTGAGAGAGTGTTTGCCACTGTTGCCGATCAAAGAGCAGTGCTTCAGAACTATTCATCTTTGACTACTGAATCTAACTACATAGATAAAGCAGTGGCTTTTTTGGATAGTAAAGAGGCGTTTACCAAGGCTATCAAGAGCATTTTAAAAGCACAAAAGTTCATCAAGAAAAACTTTATAAAAGTCAAAGAGTTTAAGCACTTTGCTGGAGAGGTAGTGAGTGAGCTTGCCAAGGCAGATAAAACAAATGATACTATTGCTGAAGCTCAAGTTGAGTTCAATGCACTCTATCAGCAAGATTTGGTGACTAATTTTGCGAAACTTCGAGAGCTTGCACAAAGCATTAAAGATGAGTATTTTAAACTGATGAAGTCTGATGTTGCCATTATGACTGCAAATTATCAGGCACTCCAGATGAAAGTAGCACAGGCAGAGAAAGAACTTAGCGTGTATCCAGCTGAATTAAACACCCATAATGCTCAAAAACTGAAAGACCTCCAGAGCTACTGTTCTAAGCGTATTGTTCC
>QMKU01000079.1 GCA_003646525.1 Campylobacterota bacterium | reverse complement strand
CCATATTTTCTAGTCATCTCTGCTGAGAGGATCGTCCCCACCGTCCTGTTGATATTTCTGAGTTGTATCTCCTCTCTGACAGGCAAGCCTTTTTCTAGTGCAGGAGAAGCCAGTTTGAGAAGTTGATTGTCTAGTGCTTCATCTGTCCCATGATCTTGATCTATCGTTTTGTATCCTGAGTCACCTGAGCCAACATGCATACGGTAGAGCAGTTTGTCCAACTTTAAATGTTTGGCTTTCCAGTGGGTCACATTCTCTTTTGCCTTCAGTTTATCAGCACGACCCACCATTTCATTGATAGTTCTAAATCCAAGTTCTGCCATAATTTCACGCAACTCTTTTGCCATGAATTTAATATAATTAACCACATGTTCTGGTTTTCCAGTATATTTTTTTCTCAACTCTTTGTCTTGAGTTGCGATACCTACTGGACAGGTATTGAGGTGACATTTTCGCATCATGACACAACCCTCTACGACTAGTGCGCTCGTAGCGATTCCCCACTCTTCAGCACCCAGTAGCGTTGCGATAGCGAGATCCCTTCCTGTACGCAACTGTCCATCAGTCTGCACCACAATTCTAGATCTCAGACCATTTTTGACCAGCGTCTGTTGTGTATCAGCCAGTCCCAATTCCCAAGGCAAACCAGCATGTTTGATGGAGGTCTGAGGTGATGCACCAGTTCCTCCATCATAACCAGAGATCAAAACGACATCGGCATGCGCCTTGGCGACACCAGCTGCGATAGTACCGACACCCACTTCAGAGACAAGTTTGACATTGATACGCGCTGCTGTATTGGCATTTTTGAGATCATGGATTAACTGCTTCAAATCCTCGATCGAATATATATCATGATGAGGTGGAGGAGAGATCAGCCCCACTCCCGGAGTCGAGTGTCTAGTTCTTCCGATGATCTCATCGACTTTGTGTCCAGGAAGCTGACCCCCTTCACCAGGTTTCGCACCCTGAGCCATCTTGATCTGTATCTCTTTGGAGTTCACTAGATAATTTGCAGTGACACCAAATCGTCCCGATGCGACCTGCTTGATCTTGGAGTTTTTGTCCGTTCCAAACCTCTCCGCATTTTCGCCACCCTCCCCTGTGTTACTTTTCGCTCCGATAGAGTTCATCGCGATAGCTAGGGTAGTGTGTGCCTCTTCAGATATAGAGCCGTAGCTCATCGCACCAGTTGCAAAGCGAGTGATGATCTTCTCCACTGATTCAACCTCATCGATATCAATCGGATTGGGCTTATCAAAATCCAAAAGACTTCTCAGAGTGACATAATCTTCATTTGGTTCATTAATGAACTTGGCATATTGCTTGTAAGTCTCATAGCTGTTTGTTTTGCTTGATTGTTGTAGCAAAAAGATAGTTTCTGGAGAGAAGAGATGATTTTCTCCTCTTTGTCTATATGCATACTGTCCACCGACACCCAAGTCATTGGCTTCGATCATCTCATGCGGATAAGCAATTTTATGGCACAGTAGAGTCTCCTCTTCGAGTATATCTATTCCGATACCGCCCAATCTAGTAGGGGTACCCGTGAAATACTTATCTACCAACTCCTGATTGAGTCCGACTGCCTCGAAGATCTGAGCACCCGTATAGGATCTGATAGTAGAGATGCCCATCTTGGACATAACTTTAAATATCCCCTTACCGATCGCTGTGATGTAATTGGCTATCGCCTCCTCGGTTGAAAGCTCTTCCTTGATCATCTTTCGCTTTTGCATATCTTTGATAGTTTCAAATGCCAGATAGGGATTGACCGCGTTGGCTCCATACCCTATCAAGGTAGCGAAATGGTGAATCTCTCTCGCCTCTCCACTCTCGACAACAAGACCACAATTGGTTCTAATTCCCTTTTTGACCAAGTGCTGATGGACAGCAGCAGTAGCCAACAGCGTAGGGATGGCCGCCTTATTCTTGCCTATGCCCCTCGTTGAGAGCACGATCACCTGATATCCATCATTGACAGCTTGTTCAGCTTTATTTATAATAGTATCGAGTGCTATTTTCATTGCGCCTCGTTTATTTGCATCAAAGAGTATCTTGATCGTTTTGGCTTTGAAGTTTAGCTCATTGATTCCTATAAGCTTTTCTAGTTGTACATTTGTCAGGATAGGATTGGGTAATTTAATAAACTTTCTCTTCTCATCTACTTCCTGAAAGAGGTTCCCCTGAGGTCCGATATAAGCGGTCAAAGACATCACGGACTCTTCTCTGATCGGATCAATTGGAGGATTTGTCACTTGGGCAAAGAGCTGGTGAAAATAGCTGTAGAGATTGATAGATTTATGAGAAAGTACCGATAGTGATGCATCGTTACCCATCGAGCCTGTCGCTTCGTATGCTTCATTTGCCATCGGTGTCAGGATCATCTTCATATCTTCCTGAGTGTAGCCATAGCACTTTTGTCTCTCCAAGATCGTAGCATGATCGGGCTGTTTCACTTTATGGTTCAGGAGAAGGTCATCGAGATCAATCTTTTGTTTGGCAACCCAGTCACCATAGGGATATGCGGTCGAAATTTTCGCTTTCAATTCATCATCACTGATGATTCTACCCTCTTCGAGATCAGCGAGGAACATTTTGCCAGGTTGCAATCTACCCTTCAAAACAATCTCATCAGCTGGAAACTCTAGTGCACCCTGCTCTGATGCCATCACCAAAATATTATCTTTGGTCAGAGAGTATCGTGAAGGGCGCAAACCGTTTCTATCGAGGGTCGCACCAATGATCTTTCCATCAGTAAAAGCCACTGAAGCAGGACCGTCCCAAGGCTCCATGAAGGTAGCATGATACTCATAAAATGCCCTTCTCTGCTCATCCATCTCTTCATCTTTCCAAGCTTCAGGGATCATCATCATCATGACATGAGGCAGTGATCGCCCTGCTAGCGTGAGGAGCTCAACTACATTATCCAATATAGAAGAGTCCGAACCAGCCGATTCATTGATTAGATAGGGGTAGATTTTATCTAATTCATCATCAGTAAAGAGTTTAGATTTGAGCATAGATTCTCTAGCCCTCATCCAGTTGATGTTTCCTCTGAGCGTATTGATCTCTCCATTGTGTGCCAGATATCTAAAAGGCTGAGCCAATGGCCATGTCGGGAATGTATTGGTAGAAAATCGGCTATGCACCAATGCAATAGCCGACTCAAAATCAGGATCTTTTAGGTCATCGAAGTAGAGAGGAAGCTGTTCCGTAATCAATTGACCCTTGTAAGAGATCGTTTTGTAAGACATAGAGGGCATATAAAAATATTCTGTACCTCTGGCATTCGACTGACCTACAAGTGTTTGTGTATGTTTACGGATGACATATAGTTTGCGCTCAAAAGCATCCATATCAATATTCTTATCTTTTTTGACAAAGACTTGATAAATATGGGGCTCTACTGCCTTGACCCGTTCACCTATTGTCTCATTCTCTACGGGAACTTTTCTCCAACCTAGATACTCCTGACCCATTTCAGCGATACACTGCTCCACGATCGTTTTGCACTCCACATAAGCCTCAGGGTCTTTCGGCAAAAAGACAACCCCTACACCATAACTACCAAATTCTGGCAAGTCTATATCAAGTTTTTTTGCTTCTTTTCTCATGAAACGATCAGGCATCTGTGTCAATATCCCAGCTCCATCACCAGAATTCTTCTCAGCACCAACTGCCCCACGATGCTCAAGATTGATCAATAATTCGATACCTTTTTGGACTATATCATGGGATTTTTGTCCCTTTAGGTGGGCAACGAAACCGACCCCACAAGCGTCATGTTCGAACTGTGGGTCATACAGACCCTCTTTTTTAGGTAGATACTCTGGTTGCATATAATAACTCTTTCTTCTGAATTTGCCAATTGTACGGTATTTGAGATATAACGGAAGGTAAACTTTTGCTAGTTTATCTAAAAACTTGATGAATGGGTTATAGGGAAACAACCACAATCACTTTCTCAACATTAATAAAACTCTGCTAAACTTATAAAAACCATTACAAAAGGTCATTTATGAAAAATATCACATTGGTATCGGCACTAGTTGCTACACTTCTCTTCATCGGTTGTACCGATAATTCTACAGCTACACCAAAGAGTAGCAAAGCAATGTTTCAAAGCGTATCTCCTCAACAAGCAAAGCTTTTACAAACAGGAGAAAATAGAGAGTCATGTCCAATTTGCGGTATGCATTTGCAGAAGTTTTACAAAACAAATCATGCAGGCAAGACCAAAGATGGCACCAAACAATACTGCTCACTGCATTGTGTCGTAGACGATAACGAACTCAAAAAGACTGACATCAAAGACCTAAAAGTTATCGATGTAAACAGTCTGAAGTTTATCTCTGCACATCAGGCAATTTATGTAGTAGGAAGCTCCAAACCTGGCACAATGAGTCGTACTAGCAAGTATGCTTTTGCCAAAAAATCTGAAGCGGAAGCTTTTGCCAAAAAATTTGGAGGAAAAGTAACAAACCTAGATGGTGCTTACACTTCAGCTATGAAAGATTTTTCGAGGAGATAGGGGTATAAAGGAGCAGGGACTTCAGTCCCGTTTTTTGCCTCGTTACGACGATCTCCGTCGTAACGCACATTATGACACTCCAAACAAAAGAGAGTACTCTTTTCTACTGCATCACTCGTATGCATTCCCACCAAGATGGTGGGAACGAGAGAAACTAAGCTAGAAGCATATCGAAACAAATATCGGCATCCTTCATTATTATATATGCGTTACGATGGAGACCGTCGTAACTAGGAAAAACGGGACTAAAGTCCCTGCTCTGGGTATCTATTTTTTGATATTATTAACATAGTATTCCTTAAAGCCTTTGCAACCTTCTAAGCCCCTCTTTTACCAAAGTAGCAGTATCGCCATTGCAGCCATTGAGTGCTTTTTGGATATGCTCTTTTTTGAACCCTAGACTTTCAAGTGCCAAGAGTGCTTCGCCCATAGGAGAGGAGGAGACATCCTCTCCACTATCGACGATGAAGTCTGCCAACTCCACCAAGATACGACCGGCACTTTTGGGACCGATACCTGGGACACGCTTGAGCATAGTGACATCTTTACTCGATATCACTTTGGCGAAAGTATCTGGAGAAAAAGTGGAACAGATCGCCAAGGCCACCTTGGGACCTACTCCGTTGATCTTGATTAGTGTATCAAACATCTTCTTCTCATTGATCTGCATGAAACCAAAAAGCAACTGTGCATCCTCTCGGATAATATGTGTAGTGAAGAGTTTCACTGTTTTATCATTGATCATATTGGAAGTATTGATAGAGACAAATACTTCATAGATCAATCCATGCACATTGAGATGGATAAAAGTTGGATCTTTTCGCTCTACGCTACCCTCTACTCCTACGATCATTGTCAATCCTTTTTTGATGTAACTATAGCAAGAGTTTTGTAAAACTATCCAATAAGATGTCAAAATGACATATTGCAACTTATTGTTAATATAATATGCTAAAATACTAGCATATTATCAAAAGGTCTATTATGCATCCAAAAAGTATCTACATCGCCTCTGCTCAATCACGAGCTGGAAGCCTGATCATCGCTATAGGCTTAATGGAAATGTTGAAGGGACGCTACAAAAATGTCGCCTTTTTTCGTCCGATCATCCCCAATATCGAAGAGGGTGGAAGTGATATTGATTTTATGCTTCGGCATTTTGAACTTGATATGACTTATGAGGAGTGCTGTGGTTTTACAGTCAACCAATATCTGGAAGCATACGCTGAGGAGAGAGATGATAAACTCTGCGAAGATCTGATGAGCAAAGTCAATAATCTCTATGATACCCATGATTTTGTACTGATAGAGGGGTATCCTCGTAGTGTTTTTGCCTCTGCCTTCGACTTTGATATCAATCTAAAAATTGCACAAAATCTTGATACAGCATTTGTGGCAGTTCTCAATGCCAAAGATAAACCTGCGGACACCATCATCAACGAGATACAAATCACAGCCGAAGCGATCAGGGATGAGGGGTGTATCCATCTAGCAACTTTTGTCAACCGTTGTATTGAAGGATTGGTCTATGAGATCAGGTATCGTGCGGATAGAGAGGAAGAGAATGTTTTTGTCTTGCCAGAGATTGCTGAGCTAGATACACCGATTATCAGCGAAGTCATAAAACCCCTCAATGCAAAGCTGATCATGGGTAGCTGCGAGCAACTAGAACATCCTATAATGAAGAAAAGAATTGCTGCCATGGGTGTAGAAAACTATCTCACAAGGATCACCAACGGCAGTTTGGTCATCGTGCCCGGAGATCGTATCGATATTATTCTCGCTTCCCTGCTCTCATATTATGCAAAAAATCATCCAAATATTGCTGGTATTATTCTCAGTGGAGGATTGAAACCAAGCAAAATTATGATGGAT
>QMKU01000078.1 GCA_003646525.1 Campylobacterota bacterium | reverse complement strand
CTTAAAATTTCGTAACTTGGTCAAGACAGATATTTTACCTCTTATGCATCCCACCTCTTCATATTTTCTTTTAACAAGACCAAAAAAATGCGTTCCTCGTATACCGATGGTTGCTGATTTGGTTTGAATCTTGAAGCGTTCTGGTGCGATCTTCCCAATTTTACCTGTCACTACACGGAAAAAACCATGACTTAGTTTCATATTTGCTTTTGAGTTAGCCTTGGTATCAAACTTATATTCATTAAAGCTATATTTAGAATTCTCACCTATTGTAACAACAGTTTGATCTTTCAAAATGATTTGAACCTTACTGTTGTTTTGGGTCACGATCTTATCTCTCTCTTCAATAGCCGATCCATACTTGATGGCAATACTTTTTGTATTGCGCTCTATTTTGGCTACACCTTTGACTGCTGATACATTTCCTATACTTGCAAGAAGTAGTGCAGGAATACAAAATAAAAGTAGGTAGGTCTTCATTGTCACTCCTTAGTAGTTATATTGCAAACCGATGGTTACTGTCTGCTTGTTATAAGATGCCAATTCATAGTTGCTCTCATTTTTGGCATAAGTGTAATTGGCAAGTATCTTGAGCTCTTTAGTGAGTTCTCTTTGAAATGAAAGATTGATTTGGTTGAGATCATCTTCTCTCTCTAAACTTCCTATGTTCTCTAGGGAGTTTATCTCATCACTATAAGTACCATGACTATATTGGTAATTGATGCCAGCTATGGCAAATCCTTCGATTGCATAACTCGCACCCACAAAGAGTTGGAAATAATCATAATCCGTAAAAGGTATAGGAGTTGAACTCTCTGCATCGAAGCTATTATATTTAGCTTGTGCATAAATATAATTTTCTCCATAAAATTGATAAAGACCTACAGATATATTGGATAGTGTATCATTTGCAGCTTCATAAAGTATATCTTTATATTTTCGCTCAAGATATTTCAATTCAAGGTTCAAAAGCAAACCACCCCCCAATGAACTTGTCAAACGCGGTGCAATACCATATTGTTCATACAGGTCACGATCAAGATATTTCATACGCCTGTATACGATAGGAAGATAGAACGAGATGTCAGAAGTACCATAACCAAAACCTGCATCTATAGAACCATACAGTGTATCATAGTAGTGTGCACTGTAGTTATCCTGCCAATAAACATTTAGATTGCTCTGAAATGAGAATCCTCCGACTTCATCCAATTCATTGACATAATTACCACTAAATGTAAAGGAGTGGAAAACACTGTCAATCTCTTCCTCGTCACGACTGACCTCTTTGGTATAGATACCAAAATTTAGATTGTCATCATACCCAAAATTTAGTGTGGCTGAGAAGCGTGTTGAAACGAGGCTCTTCTCCTCATCAAGCAGTGTCGAAACAATTTGACGCTGTTGAGGTGTCAATCTACTATTGCTCACAGTATCTATCAGCTCATTAGATTCATAATTCATATGATTTTTTTGATAAAATTTAGCAAGGGCTATAGCTGCTTTGGCATTATTAGGATTGTAGATCAATACACGCTCATATGCACTCATCGCCCCCTCTTTATTCCCTAATTTCTCTTCGCACTCTGCCCATTGCAGATTGAATCGTTCAGGATCTTTTGTCTCTACAAAGTGTTTTTGGAAATAACTCGCATCCTCTTTACACACTATGCTGTTAGCACTTAGCAGTGAAAGTGGAATTAAGAATAATGGAGCTACTTTACTCATATTTTCTTTTATATTCATACTATTTTCCTTTCAATAAAATACAATTTATCTCTATACCATCTCTGACAACTACTTAAATTTACTAAGAAAAATATCACCATAGTCACTATTTTCACCGTCAAGATCTCCCTCGGTCATCCCCGTGATGTAGACAGCACCTAGGCTATCTACGGTGAGCGAATATCCGATGTCTGCTCGTTCGCTACCATATTGTTCAGTTGAACGCCTGACACCAGAAGAATCAAACTCACTGAGAAAGATATCTCCACCACTACCTTGTTTGTCAATGGCAAGATCTCCCGATGTAATTCCTGTCAAATATATCTTTCCATCTCCATCTGTTGCCACAGAACAAGTAGCATCAAATTGAGGAGTTCCATATTGCCTCATCCACTCTGTTTCGCCTTCGGTATTTAATTTAGTCAAAAATATATCCCAAGTTTCACTGATAAAAGCATCATCTATCAGATCTCCAGAAGTACCTCCAGCGATGTAGATGTTGTCTTCCCCATCAATATCCATAGAGCATCCCGTATCAGAACCATAGCTACCAAATTGAGTCGTCCAAATCATAGTCCCATCACTGTTGAACTTTGAGAGAAATAGATCTCCAGCACCTCTCTGAGTATGACCCTCAAGATCTCCTGTTGTCACACCTGATAAGTAGATATCATTATGACTATCTATACCAACAGAATAGGCAATATCATCTTCTGTACTACCAAATTGCCTTATCCATATTTGAGTACCGTCATTTTTGAATTTTGCAAGAAAGATATCCTCTTTTGCACTGTATTCACCAGGGTTCTCCAAGCTCTCTTTGGTACTACCAGTAATAAAGATATCTCCAAATTTATCAATAGCGATGGAGTGTCCAATGGCCCATTCTCCAAATTTTTCTGTAGATACTCTAGTCCCACCATCAAATATAGTGAGGAATGCTCTTCCACCCATCTCACCTGTAATATAAATTTTACCTAAACTATCAACAATGATAGCATTTCCCATATCACTGTTTTTGGTACCGAACTGCCTCGTCCATAACTGCTGTCCGTAACTATCAAACTTGGTGATAAAGGCATCCCAATTTCCAACCAGTGTTTGACCGTCGAGATATCCTCCTGTGGTACCAGTGATATAAACATCTCCATCTTTGTCTGTCGTGACAGCTTTTCCCCACTCATAGCTATCTGTTCCAAACTGTTTTGTCCACATCAAGCTTTCAGGAGGAGGTACGGGCAGATCAGCAAATTCATCAATCATATCTTTTGCATCTTCTACACTCTGAGTATCGACACTCACCCCTTCCATTACAGCTTCTGCCTGCTCAGCGTCATTTAGACCATTATCCGCAAAATAGAATCCAACCTCTGTTTTGTTTTGCAATATTATCTTGTCATCTCCTGTTGCACCATTGACAATAGCCAGAATAGACAAAGCTCTAGTGGTCGCTTCACTATCAAGTTCATTGACCCAATATTGCAAGCCTTCATCATCTGGTTCGTGATTAAAAATATTTTGGTAAACTGTGGTAATAAACAGTTCATTTGCGAGGGAATCAGGATATCTCTTTTGCGTCTCATCCTGCTGGAAAAAACTCTCTGCAATCTGCTCAAGTGACAAACCAGACTTTAGCCAGTATTCTAAACCTTGAGTATCAGATGCTCTATCAAAAAAAGCAATATAGAGCTCTGTGGTACTCTCCTGTGTCGGCTCTTCTGCATATATAGAATTTGAAAAGAGAAAAAATACAGCGAACATAACCGATAAAATAGCTTTCATCATATATCCTTATATCTGAATGTAATACATTATATGAAAATTATTAAATAACTTCAACAAATGGCTTGGTGCATATCTTGGTAGCTATCAAATTTGTTTCATAATGTAACATATAAATACTATATAGAAGAGAAGCCCTAAAAACTTACCACTGCTCAAGTCTATGTATGTCAGCTGCTGATCGCCTCAACTCATCACTCAGTGTTGTACCTATCTCAAAAAGAAGTGCCAATGCTAACTTAGATTGCTCTTTTTCATCAAGTTGCAATAATGCATCCCGTTTAAGTTCAAAAAGATTCACCTTATTGAGCGCAATTGCTTGAGCAACTCTTGGTCCTGGATTGACAAATGAAATCTCTCCAAAATAGGTTCCACTACCATATTTTGCAAGTCGTTTATATTCAAGCTTGTCTGTATAGAGCCGTATCTCTATCTCACCCTTGATCAACAAGAAGAGCGATGCACCATGTTCACCTTTATCGAAAAGCACTTCATGCTTTTTCAAAGTATGTATCGTACCGATCGATCGAATAAGTGCTTTTTGCTCTGCATTCATTTTTGAACAAAAATTATTATTCTCAACAGTAATCTCTCTATCTTCTGCTAGCATTTTATAGCCTTTAAGCTTGAGTAGTTGATTCTCTGCATATTCAAAAGCTCTATCTGTATCCCTGAAAACCTTATTGGTAAATTTTTGCTTGCTATCGACATGCCTGAAAGCTTTTGATGCTTTTTTGCCAAAACCCAACCCCCTATGAAGATGGCAAAAGATAAGCTTAGATCCTTTTTCCGATGCCTCCTGAGAGACTTGGAGCAGAACGATCATCGCACTCATATCAATATACTTTACCCGTCTAAAATGCAATATTATGATCTTCTCTTCTGTTATCTCTTCGGAAATATGAGTACGAAGTTTATCTGCTGTTGCAAAAAAGAGGTCACCCTCGAGCTCATAGAGTACAATTGTATCACCATCATTATCCAAAATATCCAAAGCATCATTGGAACGGGCACAAAAAGAGCGATAATTTTTACCTGTAACTCGTCTATGAATGATCGAACTACGGGTATGCCGACCAACAAAAAGCAAGATAGATATGACCACACCAATACCGACCGCTGTCACAAGGTTAAAAGTGACGATGCTGATAATAACAAGTAGTGATACCAAGGCATCGATACGGGTTTTTCGGTGTTTCAGCCAAGTGAGGATATTCATATCGATCATTCCCACACCGACCATAGCAACGATCCCAGCCAAAACACTGATGGGAAGATATTTACCGGCAAAACCAGCAAATAGTACTAACAGAAGGAAAAAAACTCCTGCCATCACTGCACTCCAGCGTCGACCACCTGCTTCGATCGCCACCAGTGTCGCTCCTTTGGTTCCCCAGCCACCAAGTCCACCAACCATCCCTATAAGTATCTCTGCACTTCCCTGAACCACGATCTCTTTTTTACTATTGTGCCGTTCTCGTGTCTTCGAGTCTGCCAACAGTGAGGTCACTAGAGAATCTGTCGTTCCCAAAACAGTTAAAGCCAAAGATGATAGGATGATGATCTCAAGAGGTAGCGCATCAATGTTCTCAAATGAAAAACCAAGATGCAACGATGAAATAGAGGGGATCAACCCTACCATCCAGCTCTCCTCTATCGCAACCACTGTGAACGACGACAAAAGATAGAAAAATGCTATCCCAACAAAAAGACCCCCCACCGCCCCTGGTACTCTATTTTTTGTCATCTTCGGCACAACGATCATTATCAGCCCAGTCAAAAGAGCAATAATAAGTGGATAAGCCTCCTGAAGAGAGAGTGGCACAAAAGAATTCCACCCCCCAGAGAGCAGTGACCACTGTGACTTCAGCATCAAGATACCGACACCCGTCACCAAGCCCACTACGACAGGATAAGGAATATATTTGATAAGCTGCGCACCCCCAAAGAGAGCAAAGATGATTTGAAAAATACCAGTCATTATCAAGATTGCACTAAGTGTCAAGAGCATTAAGTCACTACTCACTCCATCAAGTGCCATAGCACTCACAACACCCACTATCAACATAGTCATAGGACCATTAGGTGCAGAGATCACTCCGATGCTTGCCCCCACTGTTCCTGTCACAAGCAGTAGAATAATCGCACCAATCAAACCAGCCATAGCACCTACTGATGCACTATATCCCATCGCTGAAAAAAGTACAATACCCAAACCCATTGATTGAGGTAACGCTACTGCCGCTCCTGAAAAACCACCTATAATATCATTTATTGAAAATCTATTTTTTCTCTCAACCATCTAGCTCTCCTCTCAAGATAGGACTCTCCTTGGGGTAGCCTAATGACAATAAGGAATACTGATTTAATAACTACCAGAAATCCTTAATTCATTGGCACTAGGAGAAAGCCCTAAAAGTGTAAAGTATACTCTAACTTCTATAAGGACCAACCCATATCTAATTCACTACCCATCTACTCCTACTATGTAGTTTTGTTTTATAGATGTTGTTTCTATGTTAATATTGCGTAGGGGTCTACAACATTGTAAACTACTTTTTATTAGATATGAAGGATGCCTATAATTTAAAATTCAATTGATTTTTACCTCGTTCCCATCCGTCCTCGGTGGGAATGCATACGAGAGACTAAACTACCAAAACCTCTCCACCTCAATCAAACCATCAATACCCTCATAATCCCTAGCAGAAGAGTATCTCCAATGTTTAGCTTCATCTACGAAACCTCTCTTTACAGGATTGTGATGAATATAATTAATCTTAGCAATCATTATAGCATCTGTCTGTATGAGTTTTGGCTGATAGCCCTCTTGCCATATCTGATAAGTTCTATCTGTTTTATGAGCTTTTTTATAAAATCTAAATTGTTCTAATAGCGTTT
>QMKU01000077.1 GCA_003646525.1 Campylobacterota bacterium | reverse complement strand
GTAATAAATAAAAGTTTTTTATACTATACTTATATTATGTAATATGTAAAACATTTTACTAATTTAAAGGAGATTGATTATGCCAAGAAGAACAGAGATTACAGAGATTTATGTAGCAACATTCGAGAGAGCACCAGATTCAGGAGGCTTAGATTATTGGGAGCGCACGACTTTAAGCGTAGATGATATCGCGGAGAGTTTTTTTGAGCAACCAGAAACTCAAGAAAAGTATCCTGATACATTAGATAATGCAGATTTTGTAAATACAATCTATTTGAATCTTTTCAATAGAGATGCTGAACCTGGTGGGTTGGCATATTGGGTTATGGAGCTTGAGAGTGGAAATATCACTCGCGCGCAGATGATCTTATCAGTAGTGAGAGGTTCGCTAGAAAAAGATGCTCAGATATTAGCAAACAAAACAGCTGTTGGTCTTGATTTTGCAGACTCAGGTCTCGAAAACTGGAAGAATTCTATAGATATCATGACTGATATAGATGAAACTCAAGAGAGTGTTGATGCAGCATTTATACAGATAGATATATGGGCAGAACTCGCTGAGACTATACACTATACTACTGAAGAAGATCATATTCAGGCGACAACTGAGGATGATCATATTGATGGTCTTATCAATATGGCAGCTACAGGCGACCTCTCTACGATCCAAACTATTGACACTGTAGACGGTAGAGCTGGATACGATATAGTGACAATTCAAAATACAAGTAGTATAGCTGGTAATACTGTTCTAACTATGGAAAATGTCGAGGTAATAGATATACAAGAGTCTGGAACTGTTGGCGCTAGTCTTCGTATGGAGAAAGTAACAGGTCTTAAGAAGATCATATACTCAGAGCACAATGCAGCAACAGGTGAGATAACCAACCTGAACAACATTATTGATCTAGAGTACAATTCCGATGATGTGCAGAGTGGTAAGATAACTATAAATTACAAAGATGAAGCAGTTGCTGGTGATGAAGACACAATGAATATAGCTGTCAATACCACTAGTGCGGGACAAGCTGATATCGTAACAACAAATGGAATTGAAATTGTCAATATCAAAGCTGTAGGTAATTCTAATCTAGAATTTAATGATGTATCAACAACTATAATCAATATTAGTGGTGATGGTACTCTTGAACTTTCCAGCACTACTGTTAATATTAAAGTTAATACTATTGATGCATCTTTAAATACAGGTGGTATCACTGTTGATGGTAGTATTGTTTCCACTCTAGAGGGCTCCAAGATTACGGGTAGTGCTGCCATTGACCATATAGCTGGCGGTGATGGTGTAGATCATATCACTGGTGGCTTGGGTGCAGATGAGCTAGCTGGTGGCATTCTTGCAGATAAATTTTACTACTTCAATAACTTAGATTCAAATGGAGTTTCAATAGATACAATTGTTGACTTCAGTGGTAGTATTGGCAATGGCGACGGAGATCAAATTATAGTTACTGAGGCTAGTGTCGGCAGTACTGGTAATGCTCTTACGAATAGCGTTGCAGGATCTAGAGGATTTGTATCTGATGCTAGTTTAATTGTAACAGATGGCGGTACTATGGCCAAACGCGGAATATATAATCCTGATACTGGTTATCTTTATATTGATGCAAATGATGACGGTACTTACAATGTCGAAAATGACATAATGATCAATCTAGGTATAGGTACCGATGTTGATGCTCCTGACATTATAGTCTAATCATCGAGATAGCATCTACCTGTCTCATCTCACTTGTTCCCATCATCTTGGTGGGAATCTACACTACACTTTCCAAGCAAAATTATTTTCATTATAATAACATTTGTGTCGGAAGTGGTGCTTTAGCTCCACCTAATGGCTGAGGCTGAAGCCACAGTTCCGATGAAGCTCTATTTCTTGCTTATTTCATTGGCATTGACCTCATCCTCCCCAATGCATCCATCATCCATGCGCGTAGACACCCCGTGGAGACCTGCCTCTCCGCCTATCGCATTCACTTCCATACTGGTCACTATTGGTCTAGTGATCTACTACTATCGTCTCTACACTGAGTTGATGGCGCATTGGCAGAGTGTGCTTCCCCAAGATAGTATACTTGATGTTCGGTATGAGGATATGGTTGACGATCTTGAGGGGCAGTCCAGACGCATTGCCACTCATATAGATATGCCTTGGGATGCCAACTGTTTGGACTTTCATATATCAAAAAATCCAGTGCGCACTGCCAGTATCTCCCAAGTACGCAAACCTATCTATAAAACATCGATAAACCGATGGCGCAAATATGAACCTTACCTCAAGCCTCTGCTTGATGAGCTTGGGGATATCATCGAAGCGTATGAGGCAGAATGAAAATTATTAACCTACCAACAACCATTATTGATATAGATTGGAGCAAGTGAAACTCCAAAGGCTCCATGGGCAACTCGACTATTGGAGGAAAGAAACAAATGCAAGCTTATAAAGTTATTTTTATATCTTATTTGATATAATTATTTTATGAAATGGGAAGTTAATTATTATAAACAAAGCAATTAAAAATATTTAGAGCATTTGAATTATTAGAACATTTTAATATAAATTTAAAAGCTCCCTATGTAAAATCACTTGGTGATAAGTTATATGAATTAAGAATCAAAGATTCTAAAGGAATATACAGAATCATCTATTTTTCATATACAAATAGGCAATTTATCATGCTCAATAGTTTTGTTAAAAAAACACCAAAGACACCGCCAAGTGAAATTGAATTAGCAAAAACAAGAATGAAAGAGGTACTAGACAATGAGTGATTTTAAAAAACATTTGCAAGAACAATTAGAAAATCCAGAGTTTAAAAAAGAATGGGATAACTTAGAGCTAAGATATACAATCGTTAAACAATTGATAAAATTGAGAAATACCTCCAATCTATCTCAAGCACAATTAGCACAAAAAATCGGTACAACACAAGCAGTGATCAGCAGAATTGAAAATGGAACTACAAATATAGGGATAGACTTTTTGGAAAAGATAGCCCAAGCTTTTAATAAAAAAGTGGAGTTTCATATATTGGATACTTAAAAAGACTAAAGCTCCGTAACTGGATCATCTCTACTTCTTTCACGCTCTCAGTCCGTGGTTTTTAGTGATAATATAAAGTATGCATTCCAACCGAGGACGGAGTGGAACGAGTAAAAAGAGAGAAAACAATCCTATCAAGATAGTGAAAACAAATATTAGTAGAAATAAAGTCTTGAGATTAAAAACACTTTTTGAAGTAGTATAGCAGACCAAAAACTGCTAGAAATTTACGGTTGTTAGCTAGTGCCTAGTCAAAACTATCCTTTGCATTACGCCCTTGACGAACTCCGATGGTCTTTAACGATACAGAAAGAAACTTCTGTTAAAACTATTATCTCCAAATATCCTTTAAGTGATTCTATCCGACGATTGAGATTGGTAGTTTTGTTTTTGGGAGATTCCTAATATAACTGTTGCTCCTTAATAACAAGAAAATTAAATTTTAGATGGGATAATCTGCTCTATATGATTACTAGGTGGATTTTCAACACTTGACCTCGGTTGAGATGTGACCATGTTGTAGCCGAGGTCAGGTGATCCATGATGCATTCGCTACGCTTCACGCATCACAAATCACCAGACCCCTAATACCTAATACGCAAACCTATCTACAAAACATCGATAAACCGATGGCGCAAATATGAACCTTACCTCAAGCCTCTGCTTGATGAGCTTGGGGATCTAGTAGCAGAGTATGAGGCAGAATGAAAATCAAACCCATCAGCAACCATTATTGATATAGTTAAAGGCATCTTGGACACTTTGCTCAGTTTCATCTATGTACCACATAACATACTCTGCACACCATGGATCAGTCTGTCCTGAATTGGCATAGTGCTCTCCAACTCTTGTTTTGTTATCCATAATTATCGCATCCTCACCTTGTGCACCATTGATAACTGCCAAGATGAAGAGACTCGGAGGGATTGTTTCATAATAGAGTGCATCCACCCAATAGTCATATCCAGCCTGCCCTGGATAACGGTTAAAAAGATTCTGGTAGACGGTATTTACGAAGTCCCCTATCAGTGTATCTGGGGGATACTTTGCTTGTGTTTCTGGTTGTAGAAAAAAGCTCGAAGCAATTCCTTGTATGCCAAGACCTGAGTCATAAACCCAATAGTTCAAACCACCAGCATCAGGCGCACGCAGGAAAGTTGCCACATAAAGCTCTGTCACCTCTGTTTCTGTGACTTGTGATGGTGTTGGTTTTGGTGGTTTCGGTGGTGTCGGTGCCGATGATGCGACGATCTTGACTGCTTTCTGATCGTATGTAAAATTATTACCTCCAGGTGTCAAATTGTCAAGTGAATAATAACCATTGGATGATCCTGCCCAGCCCCAGTTGAAGTGGTAGTATCCCGAACCATCATAACCATCTAAAACAAAAGCATGTCCACCATTTGAGTTAAATCCTGCATAAAAAAGAGGTCTGCTAGCACTCAGTTCTGCTTGTAGCCAGCCATCCCAACCACTTAAATTATCATTTCTATAATATATATCAGATTCTATATATCCAAAGTAGTTCTTGAGGGCATTAGGAACTGCTTCTGGAATGGCTGCTGATCCAGGACCACCTTGAGCACCATCCCAACTCCATCCATACTCTGTCTCGATAGAGACACCAGCATGATAGCTCAATATAGCAACTGCATCTATTTCCGAACTGCTTGAGTTATTTGTCAACTGATAAGGCATAGATGACCACTGATAGCTTGTACTTCCAAAATCAGCATATTGTGTGCCATAGGTGGGATCAACATAGCTAAATGACCCCGTCCCCCATGTTGGACTCTGATAGTATCTCATGATCTGTGACATTGCTGTTGCTGTGCATCCTACGACAGCATGACCACTGACATCTCTCGAATCAAAAGGGCATTTGGCATTATAGTACGGGCTTTGATCCCATATGATACCACTTGTTTCGCTACCTCCTCCCATCCAGAGAAGGGGTTGTATTGTAGAACTTGTCACAGTAGAGGTTGGTTTCCTATTTTGCAAGTCTTGATCGATAAAAGTTTTCGTATCGACTTTCAGCCTCTTCCACTCATCAGCGATTTTCTGCTTCTTCGCATTGGACTGTGTCGCCGTACTTGTCTGAGTACTCTGCTTGAGTCCTGCTTTGATTTGCAGATCTGCATTTGCGATCCAGTCTTTAAATCCTGGAGGCTGAGAAGAGAGATCCATAGATGATTCACCATAGCCCAAAATAGGCTGTACTACATCATCCCCAGAGACGACTACCCAAGCATTTGGACTGAGCTTTATGATCCTTGTCTGCGCCTGATCACTGCTATTTTTTACTTCATTAGTTGGAGCGAGAGTTTTTTGAACAGAGAAGTGCTTTCCAGTTTTCAGAAGCATCCAATTCTTTGCTACATTCTCCGACTCTTGTAACGAAACAGGTTGGGCAAATAGGTTAAGTCCTATCGCCATCAGCAAAAATGTAAACAAAATTCTAATCTTGTCAAACATGACCACTCCTTTTTTAAGTTTGATGTATATATTCTAATACTTTTTGGATTAAAATACAATAAAACTAGAGACCAAAAATAGTTTAGGCTATCTCAATATATATCTAAACGATGAAATCTGCTTCAGTCAAGATCAAAGCATCGATATTTATCATCATATCAATTGCTGCATTATATTTACTATTTCCATCAACATCAATATAATAAGTAGTCCCTATGCCATGTGTCACCGTTGTCATCTCTTCATGCTCAGCCAAAACTGAACCATTGACACTAAACTCATCAGCCGTTACGGCTAAACCTGTTGCGTTACCATTCGCAGCTTCTATTGCAGCTGTGAGATTGACAGTATCATCACTGCTATCGTTGAAATTAAGAAGCGTATCACTATTGGCAAAATGAGACTGTGTTGCCAATGTGTAGATGACCGTATGGTCACCATTGTCGAGATCTATCGTATCTTTTCCTCCACCTGAAGTGATGATCGCACCCTCTTCATCAATAATAGTACTCATTACTGTGATATTACCTGTCGCAGCTGAGAGATCGATGATCGCGGCATCACTGTCACCTTCAGGACCATCGGCACCATGGATCACCATAGTCCCTCCTCCATTGACAGCGATCTTATTTAAATCTACATCGAGAAGAACGATCTCATTTTCTACTCCTGCATCAGTACCTGAAGTCAGATGGATCGTTTCAATGCCTTCTACTCTGACGACCTGTGTCTCCATTGAACTATTGACGATATTCATATTATCATCATTTATGATAGTAGCAACGGTATAGTCGATACGCGTAGTAGTAGAAGCACCATTCAACTCTAGATTTACAATATTTACCACATTGGCAAAAACAGTTTCATCATCACTCTCTCCATACAT
>QMKU01000076.1 GCA_003646525.1 Campylobacterota bacterium | reverse complement strand
TATCTCTCTAGGCGTATAAAATGCCCCTTTGCCCTTACGGTAGTTATCCTCGATGAGATTTTCAAATACACGACCCAACATCTCAGGGTCTATGGCTACTTCGCTATCATGTGGTAGGTCTTCTATGATGGTAAAATTGTATTGGTTAAATGTAGTAAAGATATCACCAAAAAGTTCATTGCTGAGTGTTACTTCTGCGTTGTCAAACCGCTCTTTGGTAAAAAGCCCACCATTCAGGAATGGTATCTTGCAATCAAGCTTTTTATAATAGTCATCATCTCTCATGGTATTGAGTGCTGTAAAAAATAGCGGGCTTAAAATAGCATCATAAAAGTTGCTTTTACAAATTTCATAATGATATGACAGGAAGTCTTTTCTCCCGTCTCCCCATTGGTTTGTAACACCAAGCCAACCCTTTTTTTGCAAAAAATAGATAAAAGTAATACGACCCAAAAGTTTACGACTAAACTTTCGGATACCTGCATCAGGATCACTCTCATACTTGGTAAAAAGTGCTTTTTGTGGTTCAAGCTCTTCATTGATCTTTTCAAACAAGGATTTATACGCAAGATAGAACTCTTTTGTCACTGCCTCGACACTAAAAGCCTCTTCGATCTCATTTAGTTTAGGGTATTTCAGATCTTTGAGCTGTGCATACGGAGTCTTAGTCGGAATGCCTTCTCCCAATACATAAGTAAACCTCTTGAGATTGGTTACACTCGCTCGCCCCTCATCATATTCAAACCCCACAAATGAGAGCCTCCATACGCTACCATCAGGATGATAAAACGAAGCGATAGCACCATCAAGATACTCTTCATGAGCAAGTTTTTTGAGTATAGTGTTATAGCCTACTCGTTTGTTTTCTATATGCGTTGTTGTAGACTTAAATTCAAAAAACCCTATCTCCTTACCGTCATCAAGTTCTGACTTTCCTAGATAACGATACTCCTCTATACTTTTCTTTTCGCTTTCACTTAGAAAATCATCTGTATAACTACTATCTTGTATCTCCAAACCATAAAATCGTTCTTGGATGAACTCTTCAAAATCATCCGTACTGTATCTGCTACCTAAAAATTCTTTCAAATCCATCCTAAGCCTTTATAAATGTCTCAGAGAGTATCACTTCGATCTCTCGTTTGATGCGTTTTTCACTACTGCTATCTACTTGCAAACTATACTCTATCTGGAGTTTTTCTAACTCTGCTACTACTTCGTGAGCAGATTTCCCCTCTAAAACCTTGATCTTTTTACTCAGATTTAACAACTTGCCATCCTCGATAATCTTCCTAAATATACCATAAGTCTCTCTCTTGATAGTGCCCTTGTTGAACCACCCTTTGAGTAGTCGCAGTGCTTTTTTGTCTGTGGGGTTCTCTACTCTTTTGGTGTTAGAGGTTTGTATGATTTTGGAGAGTTCATGGTCATAATGCTCTAGGGCTTTTGCCACTTGTGTGTAGTGGAAATCCCTCAATGGCATGATACCTTGTGTGTTAGGAGAGACTTTGAGGTATTTTGCCATCTTGATAAAGCTAACTGGGTGACATAGGCTGTCATTTGCAAAAATATAACTCTTTGCCTTGTCATTTTTGATGAAGACGAAAGAGCCGTTTCTTATCTCCTTGTCTTCTCTTTGGACGCGTATCTTGGCAGGGAGACTTTGTAGATATTTGAACTGTTTGGGTTTTGCTTTTTTGAACTCTCTAACCTCTTCGAGAAATGATAACTCTTCATCTATATCATCCGATGCCTCTTCAAAAAGTGTCACTGTACCTACCTCTTCATCTTTGCTATATATCTTATTGTCTTCACCGAGAGTCGAGTGAAAGGTCTGGAGCTTCACAAAGGCTTTTTTAGAGAGTTCTATGAGGGCATCACTCTGAGCAGATGGGATGAAGTTGTTGACATAAATCTTTTCATGTTTTGTCCCGATACGGTTGATGCGTCCTATCCGTTGCATAAGGCGTGTGGCATTCCATGGGATATCATAGTTGTAGATGATATTGCCACGATGCATATTGACCCCTTCACTGAGAGTATCAGTAGTGATGATGATATCAAAATCGTTCTTTTGTCTCTTCTCGTCATAGTTAGCATCAAAGTTTTCTCTTATGATATCTTTGAGTTTGTCTCTATTACCACCATGCACACAAAGAGTATTGAACTCTTTTAAACTCTTTTCGAGATATATAGCTGTCTGTTTGGACTCTGTAAAGACCACTATCTTTTTGCCTCTGTTTTTCTTCAAGATATCTCTAAACGAATCGAGTTTTGGATCTTCTTTTACGGTAGCCCATGTTTGATTGAGTCGTTCAAATATCAGTAGTTCTTTTTCAAGCCTCTCTTTGTATCCATCTAAAAAATCAGATGCTTCAAATACCTTGACATTACCCTTCTCTAGCATCGACTCTATCTTCTCTTCGGCACTATCTTCATCTTCTAATATATCAAATATATTGACCTTTGAGCCTAGTAGTATGTTGTCATCATCAAACATCTGTATGAGACCTCTTAGATGCTTCTCTTGTCGGTTCAGTGTTGTTTTGAATGCATGAAATGAACTCTCAAATCTCTTGATGAGCATATTTCTCATTAGGTTTGCTAACTCTAAAGCACCTCTCTCAAAGATATTTTTACTTACTTTTCCATATTTGACACGAGATTTTGGCTTGATATATCCTAGAATCTTATATCGTTCATATTGAAGTTCATCAGTAAGTTTATTAATAGTATCAGAGAATATTTCCAAAAGAGAATCACTCATCTCATAGGCTATCTCTTTGATCGGCTCTACATCTGGTATACTCAGCCCTTGCTCTTCGATATCCTTGGCATACATATCATGCGTTTGTATATCTGTTCGTGTACGCCTCACCATCACTTCACGCAATATAGACTCACGAACTCTCAATGAAAGCTCTTTCAGTTTCACTATATCAATAGGCTTATCATCTTTGCTTGGTGCGATGATCTCTTTGTAATCTTTGTCTACCTTAGCAAAAAAAGTTTCGAGGTTAGGATAAGAAGCTATTGTCGAATTTCTTTTATCTTGAAACAGATAGAGTTGATTGGCGATATCCATCGGTCTGTTGTTTAGTGGTGTTGCAGAGATGAGTATTACCTTTTTTTTGTAGTTGATCTGCTCTTTGCATATTCGTTCTAGCTGTGCATATCTGCTCGTTGCGTAGTTTTTGAACTTGTGTGACTCATCTATGATCACTAGAGAGTATTTGGCAGTATCTCTGATGCTCTCTAACTTACCTAATGACCTGATGTCGTAATTCCTCTGTTTGCCTATCTCGAACCGCTCAAAGGTTTCACTCCACTCCTGCTGTATAGAGGGTGGGGCTATGACAAGTACTTCACCCTCTATACTAGGCAGTAGCTTTTGGACGACCATAGCAGCCGTGACTGTTTTGCCTAGACCTACTACATCAGCTAAGAAAAAACCATTGTGTTTTTTGATCTTGGAGAGTCCCTCTGTCACGGCATCTTGTTGATATGCTAACTTCATGTAGCCTTTGGGGAGATTGCGTATCATGTTTGGGTCATAATCAATACGGTCATCAAAGTGTTCTATGAGAAACTTCATATAGAGCTCATGGGGAGTTATATCTCTTAGGTGAGATTTTGCTTTGATACTATCTACATCTTTGTCTGAGATCTCAATACCACTTGCCCATAAGTTGTTGAACTCTTCTAGTGCAAAAGCTATATCATCACTATCTCGTAGTTCTACATTGAACTCAAAGTTTTTAGAGAGTCCATTTTCGGTTAGATTGGATGATCCTGTGATAACTGAGCCTAGGTATTCTATGCTTCCGTCATGCCTGATTATCTCATCTTCACGGAGAATATATATTTTGGAGTGGATGTTTTTCTCAGGAGATATGCGAATCTCGATCTTTTCCTCTGCTAGCATTTGAGCAAATAGAATAACACTCTCATCAACTTCTTGAGAATAGGACTCTTTGTTGAGCCCTACTAGTTGCTCTTCCACAAATCGACCACTCATCTTTTCAAAATCCATTAGATTTAGTTTTATGCCAGCCTCTTTTGCTTCTAGTGTTAACTTATCAATATTGATACCAACCAAGATACGCGAATGAGTAATATCTTTTAAAAGTGTAGCAATTTTACTAAATCCACTAATACGAAAATATCCTATGAGAAATTCAAGATGAGTGATACCATTATGGTAAGTTAGTATATCTTTGAGGCGATTTTCTAGAGTATTACTCTCTCGATTTGTGAAAAATTTTGAACTCACTACACTTCCTAAGATAGATAAATTATGGTTATTTTACCATTAAAATTTATTTCTAAAGTAATTATGCGGATATGCTCAAATTGAGATTGTTGATTCTTGTTGTAGGCTAAACAGAAATATGAAATATATTTGGATATGATAGCAAAAAAGAAATATAGGGATGATTGATGACCAAAGTTATAAATAGTGTTTTGTTGTCAAGTCTATGGCTTCAGGCACATGGTGGTGTAGAGTCGCTTGATTGTAAGCTCCATATCGATCTCGCACAGAGTGAGTCTACACAGATCGTACTTACGCTCAGTTATGATGAAAAGTGTGAAGTTATCATGGATGAAAATAACAACCAGATCAAACTGCTCTTCAAGCATATGGATGATTTAAATAGCAGCAGTGATCAAAACAGTAAAAACAACTCTATACTTCCAACAGATAAAATCGCTGGATTGATCACCTTAGCAAAAAGTAAACTGGGCAACAGCTATGCAACTGCCAAAGCAGGACCCGATCACTTCGACTGCTCTGGATTTGTCTACTATCTTTTCAAAACCAATGATATAGTGATACCCCGCTCATCACTAGCACAATCTAAAGCGGGAAAACACCTCAATCGTAAAGAGATCAAAAAAGGTGATATTTTATTTTTTGATACTGCCAATCGCCACCATGTCAACCATAGCGGAATCTATCTAGGAGATGGCAAGTTCATCCACTCCAGCTCAGGCAAAGCATATGGAGTCACTATCTCAGAATTGGACAAGGGCTTTTATAAAGATAGGTTTCTGTGGGGTATACGGAAGATGGAGAAGTAGTATCCTTTAGGAATAGAGTAGAAATAACTCCCAAAAGTTAAGTATTTTGGAGTAGGGACTTCAGTCCCGTCTGACGGGACTGAAGTCCCTACTCCAAGTATCTGTTATCTGTTATTCTTAGGCTGTAGTTCCTTAGGCATCTACCAATCTATACCCGACACCATACTCTGTTTTTAGATAGATTGGTTTGGAGCTATCCTCTTCTATCTTCTTTCTGATGTTTTTTATGTGATTGTCCAGTAATCTATGTGATTTTATTGATGATATGGAGTATGTTAATAGATCTCTTGATACGATTTGACCACTATTTTTTATAAATAGTGATAAAATCTCAAACTCTACTGCGGTTAGTTGCAAAGCCCTATCTTTGAAGAATATCTGATTTTTTTCTATTGCAAAGATAGACTTATCTTGATCATCTTGAAGTTTAATATTCTCTTTTCTGCTTAGAAGTGCCCATATTCTGGCTTCTAACTCCAAAAAGTCTATTGGTTTTGTTAAGTAGTCACTAGCACCATATTTAAAAGATTTTACCTTTGTATTGGTGTCACCATAGGCACTTACTACAATGACAGGCATCACAATAGATGTTTTGATACTACTCAAAACATCAAAACCATTAAAATCTGGCAGGTTTAGGTCTAGTAGAAGTAGTGCATATTTTATATTTTTGAGATGACTTATCCCATCAGTTGCTGTAGCAACTGTATCGACTAAAAAACCACTCTCTTTTAAGAAATTTGCCATTAAAAATGAGGCAGCTTCATCATCTTCAATAATCAATATCTTAAGTTTTTTTAGCATTATTATCTCTTTAGCTTTAGAATCTTTAGATTGTATCAAAAATTACATTAGAATTGTCATGTATAATGGTATAGAAAATCTAGGAGTTAAATAATGAAAAGAATAATACTATTTTTGATCACTACGGCAGTACTGTTTTCACAAGAGTTGATCACTCCTATCCCTTTAACGGTAAAATATAATTATGAAAAAGCTCTGCTGGGCAAAAAACTATTTTTTGATACAAGATTGAGTCATGATAACACTATATCATGTGCTAGTTGTCATTTTTTAGATGAGGGTGGTGATGACAATATCGCTATCTCTATAGGTATAGATAAAAAAGTAGGCATTAGAAATGCTCCCACTGTTTTAAATGCAGTTTATAATGTCAATCAATTCTGGGATGGAAGAGCAAGGAGCCTTAAAGGGCAAGTAGAAGGACCTATTCATACTTCCTTTGAGATGGGATCTTCTTTTGATGATATTGTTAAGAAACTCTCAGTAGATAGAGATTATATCAAAAGGTTTAGATCGATCTATCGAGACAAAATAACAGGTG
>QMKU01000075.1 GCA_003646525.1 Campylobacterota bacterium | reverse complement strand
TGATTGCCCAAAGTGTGTTTCAATTCAAGGAAGATAAGGGGATTTGTGATGATGAATGGAGGGAAATAACTGATTTTGCGGGGGCTGGAGGGTGATTGTGGGGTTTTCCGTAGTTTTCAGTATTTTATATTAATTTCCATTTTGCTTTGCTTTATTTTTGTAGAATATGGACTGTTTTTTCTATCGTTGTATGTGAATGGTTACACCTAACCCCTTTTTATCTCTTACAGGTTCTGTAGGGGGCGTTTGCCAACGCACCGATAATTACGCATAATATCTATGGTACAAATACCAAACAGATAATCATATTTTGATTTATGATATATCGATGATTTGGATATTTGTTGTTTTATTTAATGTGGTGCGTTGGCAAACGCACCCTACAATGCGTTTTGCAGATTTGTTGTGTTTTTATTGGTTCCTTGTTACGACGGTCTCTATCGTAATGCATATGTGACACTACAAACAAAAGAGAGTACTCTTTGCTACTGCATCACTTGTATGCATTCCCACGCAGTAACATAATGCCAATGAAATAAGCACGGCAGGGGTCATGTGTTGCAAAATCAACTCACGACGAGGATGGATTTTCAACACTTGAGCTCGGTTTAGATGTGACCATGTTGTAGCCGAGGTCAGGTGATTCATGATGCATTCGCTACGCTTCACGCATCACAAATCACCAGACCCCTAATGATCGCCTAAATTTGGTATTATTAAATAGGTATTTCTATGTAGTCTCCCAAAAGCAAATCTACCCAGATGAATTCTTTGAAACTTCTTTATCTTCGACATCTACGGTTACTTCTTCTTCAACCTCTACTTCAACCTCAGGTTCATAAGTGATCAAATTTTGACTTATCGTCTGCTCTTTGAGAATACCGATCAACGCATGTCTGACATGTTCATTTGCTTCTTCGTCAGCAATAATATCCAACACTCTTCCCATTTTTTCATGCTGTTGTGCACTATCTTGCATAAGTACTTCATGCTTTAGTTTTTCTTCATGCAACTTCATCTCGATTGATTTGTTGTGTCTGTGAATTAAATAGTAAACCAATAAAATAAGCAAAACAAGAACCCCAGAAACAGCTATGATGATCTGATACAAAAAGAGATCTTTCTCTTGTGTCTGTATGGCTGCTATCTCTTTGGCTGCGGCGATCTCTTTTTGAGTATTTTGGGATTCATGATGCATCTCCTTTTCGGCAGAGACTTTCGTCTTCATAGCTTCCGATTCGATCTGCTTGATCTCTTTTTTACCTTCTGCTTCAATCTTGGCGAGTTGAAGATTTTCTTGACTTTTGAGTTTTGCCAAATCCATCTCTTTACGATAGTTCTGCTCCCTCTCTTCTCGCGCGTCACGCATCTTGGCAACTGAATATGTATAGCCTGTTGGTACAGTATGATAAGTATCATTGATCATTTTTACAGATTTGTTTTCACTCTGGTTACAGCCAGAAAAAAGAAGCAATGCAAACAAAAAAAAGATAGAATATTTCATCCTAAGAGACCTTTTGATGGAGAATAACTTTGTCGTCTGATGGTTCAAGGTCACCTTGGCTATGACGGGCATCATAGGCTATCACATAGATTTCATCAGCATTTTGGAGATAATTTTTTTCTCCAAAATCTGCATAGGCTGTTGCACCTATCGTAATCAGTGCTTCATGGGGATAATCACAATCTTTTAGATGTGCAGCAATATCCTCAAGGGGACCAAAATCCTCCTGTTCATTCATCTTCTCGATCAGCCAATTTACAAGTTTCTCGTAAAAATAAGAGTATCCTATCAAGGGCGTATCTACACCATAAGTATGCAGTATCCCATCTCTCTCCACGAAAGAGCATAGATGGTAATGATCCATGATACCGCCCGAAGAGAAACGATCAATCGGTATCCATTTATGACCTATCCCCTTGGAGTCATTCGACCAACTCTTCTTTTCTGATATTTTTTTAGCACCCTCTTTTCGTATTGTGCAGTCATTAAAAGAGGTAAAGGCAATTGCATCAAGTCCTACTACCTTGTGATCTTCATCATATTGAATCTTGAAGTGTATAGCTATTTCAGGTTCTACTTGTGCATTTGCTTCGTAAGAAGGCAGTGTCAGCGTCTCTTTTTCTACAGGAAAGAGCCCCAGAAAACTTTCATGCCTAGGAAGATAAAAAGGAAAGATTCCTTTTGGTGCATCCGGCTCTTTTGTTACTACATTTTCAAAATCTTTCAACTCTCCTGCTTGCTCTAAATGGTGTGCAAAATTTCCTGCTACACCCAAACCAATCATATCTTCATGTGCCACACTTATTCCTTTCATACCTATAGTATAATCTTCATAGTATAACTCAGAGAAGTTTATAAGTAGGTGTTTAAGGGGGTATTTTGAGAAAGGAATCATTAGGCTAATGAAAAATCAATGGGCAGAGAACCCATTGGAAAAGTAAAGATTAACCAGCCACTGAGTCCTTAAGTGTCTTACCAATCTTAAATTTAGGAGCAGTATGTGCCGCCTTGGTATAAGTCTTATCCGTTCCAGGGACTTTACCACTTTTTTCTGCGACTTCAACTGTAGAGAATGTACCAAAACCAACGAGAGAAACACTCTCTTTTTTTACCAATGCTACTGTCACTGAATCAGTAAATGCTTTGACTGCCTTCTCTGCATCCGCCTTCGTGTTATATCCGCCTGTCTCTTGTACTAACTCAACAAATTCCGTTTTTGTCATTCTTGTTCCTTAATGAAGTTTTAACCAAATAAGTATAACACAAAATAGCCTATACCGCAAGCAAACGCCTATACAGCGTGATTTTTATGCATATAGAACCCTTTTTTATTCAAAAGTATGAATTTTATTGATTGTTTTATGAGAGTTTCTGCATATTGAAGTAAATTGATTAATAAAAATTTAGGATAAATATATCAGTTTGAGTATTGTTCCGTGTGAGTATGGTGCGGCAGAGAGGATTTGAACCTCCACACCCATAGGGCACTACCCCCTCAAGGTAGCGTGTCTACCGTTCCACCACTGCCGCAATGTAGACTAACTTATAACTGAGGAAAATTTAACTCTAAAGCTTGTGATGGAATTATACCGCCACAAGCTTAATATCTCTTTAGATTAACCGATGAATGGGTTAGCGTAGAGAACGATCAATGCGATTACCAATGTATAGATAACCTGTGCTTCGATCATTGCCAATGCAATAAACATTGTAGTCATTAGTTTACCACCAAGACCTGGGTTTCTAGCTGTACCAGCGATAGTTGCAGCAGATGCACTACCCATACCGATAGCACCACCAGCAGCAGCGATACCAAGACCAACACCAGCAGCGATAGCTGAGTAAGCTTTGATCATAGATTCGCCATCTTCACCAGCGAAAGCAACAGCACCAAGTGCCAAGAAAAGCAAGAAATACTTTTTCATATTTATATCCTTTAGTTTGTGAGTTTAAAGTCCTCATTTGCGACTATCTCTCAAAGTTCTTTCGGCTTGCGTAAATACATATCCAAATGTACCAATAAAGACATAAATGTCACTATTTCCCTACTTATACTTCGATTAATGCGATATTATATCGAAAGAGGATTAAAATCTCTATTAATTCAGATATTCAGGTGTTGCCAAACCCACTTTGCTACCTTTTTGCTCCATTACTACCACATCAATCTCATCACCCTCACCATAGCGTTCCTTGAGATTATTGACTCTCTCACGGGATACTTTGGAAATATGTAGCAGTGCATCAAATCCATCAGGCATCTCTACGAAGAGACCAAAGTCAACAATTTTTTTGACTTTTCCATGGTAGACTTTTCCCAATTCATAAATCGTCTGTTTTTTGACTGGAGCATCTGCGATATTTTGAATATGTTCTTTGGCTGCATTGACTTTTTCTCTATCTTCACCCGTTAACTTGACACCACCTTTGTCACGGTCGAGATCGATACTTACTTCAAACTTTTCGATAATTTCTCTGATCGTAGCACCAGCTTTCCCGATAATATCAACAATTTTACTAGGATGAATTGTAAAGAATTCTGTACTAGGCAATGCTTCACTAGGCTCTATTTTTTCGTCTGCTTTTTCCATGATATCAAGAATTTGATTTTTTGCCTTGGTTGCCTGAGTCAGTGCATCTTTTAGTACTTTTAAGTCAATACCGCCCAGTTTAATATCCATTTGAAGTGCAGTAAACCCTTCTCTACTGCCAGTAACCTTGAAATCCATATCACCATCATGATCTTCAAGTCCCATGATATCTGTCAAGACCGCATACTCTTCGCCTTCGCTAACAAGTCCCATCGCTACACCAGCAACAAGCTTGATCGTCTCCACCTCGGCAGATCGCAGTGCCAAAGCTCCACCACAGACGGTTGCCATAGATGAGGAACCATTACTCTCAAGCACCTCTGCCACTAGACGAATCGTACCATCAAACTGCAAATCAATACTTGGCTCCAATGCTCTCTTTGCCAAATTGCCATGTCCTAGTTCTCGCCGTCCAGGAAATCCCATAGGTTTTGCTTCGCCTACACTAAAACCAGGAAAATTATAATGTACCATAAAATTCTCAGTTTGACTCTTTTTACTCGTGATCAAGTCAAAAAATTGCGCATCTTTAGCATCACCCAAAGTTACCGTCGCCAATACTTGCGTTTCTCCTCTAGTAAAAAGGCAAGAGCCATGAACACTAGGTAAAATACCCGTTTCTATAGAAATTGGGCGCACTTCATCTAGTGATCTACCATCTGCTCTGATTTTCTTCTTCAGAATCATTTCACGAACAATACTTTTTTTGTATTCTGATAGAACTCTCTTGATGAGAGAAGAGTCACTCATCTCACCTTTTGCTTCCCAGGCAGATATAACCTCTCGTTTTACTTGGGAAAATGCAGTGCTTCGTTCACTTTTTGCCATAGACATAATAGCAGCATTCACCTCATCCTTGAAATTATCAGCAATAAAGCCATAAACATCTGGATCTATCTTTTCATCTTCAAGTTCAAAAGGCAACACCTCTCTGACAAATGGTAAAAATGCCTCTGTATACTCCTTCGTTGCCTTTTGAATCGCTTTTCCGGCTAGTGCTATCACATCGATTAGCTCCAGTTCGCTTAGCTCATTGCACTCCTGATGCTCTAGTATAATTGGAGTTTCAGGCATCATTGGATTCATCACATTTATTTCGATATCATCTATCTTCTCTGATGCCAAAGCACGCATCTCTATCATCAAAAGATCATCTCCACTTCCCACAACATAGAGGTCGAGTGTACTCGTTGCAAGCTCAGAAAGTGTAGGATTGACAACTATACTCCCCTCTATCTTTGCGATACGCACGGCAGCCACACTTTGGGTCACGGGAAGATCAGAGACGAAGAGTGCAGCAGAGGCAGCATGCAATGCAGCAACTTGCATATCCACTTCACTGTCACTACTCACCACCATGACAGTAATCACAACAGAATAGTAAAACCCTTTGGGAAAAAGAGGCCTAAGTGACCGATCAATAATACGAGAGGTTAGCGTCTCAAAATCACCTGGTTTCGCCTCTCTCTTGATAAATCCACCTGGTATTTTTCCTGCGGCATAATTTTTCTCAACATACTGTACCGTCAGAGGCAGAAAATCTTCACTCTTTGGTTTGGGATCTACAGCAACAGCCGCAATCAATACGGCTTTTCCAGACTGATACATGACTGCACCACTTGCCTGTTTGGCAATTTTATCAAAGCAATACTGCTCATTTAAACTATTACTACTTAATTGTATAATTTTTTCATTCATAAATCTATTTTTCCTTTTTTCTTTAAACTAGTAACACCCTGTGCATCAATAATCTTTTCGAGTGTTTCAAAGTCCAGTTTTTCAAGTTTTTCGTAATAGTATTCTATTGAGATATAATCTTGTATGCGGTGAGGACAAAAAACACCATCACACAGACTCAAAAGATTATTATAAACTGTTTGATCCAAAACAGGTGCCGCAACATAGATACTCTTCACATTCATCTCAATCATAGATTTGAGTGCAACTGTCATCGTCAACCCTGTCTCTATAGATTCATCGACTAGAATGATATGCCTACCCTCAAGTGATCTCAGAGGAATACCTTTGCGATATTTATAGACATAAGAGAGTATTGTCTCTTCATATTTCCGATTTGCTTCGCTATAAACATAATCTTCATCTATTTCAAAAGCATCAATCAATATTTTATTCATTACCATATCTTCTGTCTCACTGACAATAGCGATGGCGAGTTTGGAATTGTTGGGAGCCATGATCGGTTCAGTGAGCAAAATATCCATCTCCACATGAAATGCCTTGGATATTTTATCTGCAAAGTAGACTCCTCCTTCACTCACGCCAATGACCATAGCGTTATCAGACTCAAGAAAATTTGAGGGAATCACTTCTATCAAC
>QMKU01000074.1 GCA_003646525.1 Campylobacterota bacterium | reverse complement strand
CAATGCCAATGAAATAAGGAATTATCGTAGGGGCAATCCCTATGTGGTTGCCCTAATTAGGGTAGCCACATAGGGCTACCCCTACAAGTTTTATTCAAAAAAAGCTTATTTCATTGGCATTGTCGCCATCCTCGGTGGGAATGCATACGAGAGTAACAATAATAAAACCAATCTCTCAACATGTAAGCGAGGCAACAACTACAACTAAGTATCTATAGTTGATGAAAAGCAGCAAGTAAAAACTCCTATAAAATATGATATGCTATCTATATTAAATGAGAAATGAGGACTCAGGAAAGATGCTTAAAAATAGCCTCTCTCCTTGTTTGCGGATTGTTTTTATTGTGGGAAGGAAAATCAGGAGGAGCTAAGTAGCCACCCCTCCCTTATTTTATTCCTTGATCAGAATTCTGACCCTACTCTGCCTCTGTAAATCTGATCATTTTAGCATTGATCATGCCTGTTCCTACTGGGATCAAACGACCAATAACTACATTTTCTTTCAAATCTTCCAAACCATCAACAGTACCAGCAATGGATGCTGATGTCAATACTTTTGTCGTATCTTGGAAAGATGCAGCAGAGATAATACTGTCTGCACCTACGGCTGATCGAGTGATACCTACAAGCATTGGCTCTGCGATCGCAGGCTCTCCACCAAGTTTGATCACGCTACTGTTTTCCTCTTGAAACTTACGCCTAGAGATAATATCCCCTGCGATAAAGTTGCTATCGCCACTCTCGACAATTTTAACTTGTCTCATCATCTGCGATACAACTATCTCAATGTGCTTATCAGAGATATTAACTCCTTGTCGTCTATAGACTTGTTGAACTTCAGAGACGATATAATCATAGAGGTCTCTTTCACCAAGGGCAGCAAGAATATCATGACTCGAAATGACACCATCAGTCAATTTCTCACCAGCATGTACAAACTCTCCAGTATGAGCTAAAATCATTTTGCCCTTATCAACAAACTGCTCTGTTATCTGATTGTTTTCTCCAGAGACTATCAATCGCTCTTTTCCACGCAACATCTTTCCGAAACTTACTGTACCATCAATCTGGGCAATCAATGCAATATTTTTAGGTCGTCTCGCTTCAAAGAGTTCCGAAACTCTCGGAAGACCTCCAGTAATATCTTTTGACTTAATCGCTGCTTTTGGTGTTTTTGCCAAAATATCAGCGATACTTACTTCATCACCATCTTTTACGAAAAGAATCGTTTTGGGATCAAGCTTATAGCGGAGTATATCTCCTGTCACAGTTGCCAAAAGAATAGATGGCTTATATGTCGCAGGGATATAATCATTGAGTTCTAGTCTCGTATCTCCAGTCACTTCATCGAACTGCTCAGCCACAGTGATTCCTGGGATAATATCTTCAAACTTCAAAGTACCAGCCTGCTCTGCAATAATCGGCTCAGAGTAAGGGTCCCACTCAGCGATCACGATTTGCGTCTCATCAGCAGGTGCGGAGATCGTGTCTCCTTTTTCAACCGCATCATCATTGCCTACTTCGATCACTGATCCTCTGGAGATATAGTGTCTGGCTGCTTCTCGGTTACTCTCATCGACAATAACTGCAAACAAACCTTTCTCTTTAACTGAAGATCCTTTCTTGATCGTATCAACCGCCTCAAGGTAATCCCCTTTGAGGATAAAGTATTTTACTTTTCCTTTGGCATCAGTCAATACTTTTTGTGTCACAGGTGCACCATTTTCAACCTTCAATTCACTTGCAAATGGTACTCGACCTGGTACACTCCAACCCTCTTTGATCACTTCGGCGATTGATTCACCCTCTACCACCTTCTCTCCATCTTTGAATGGCAAATAGAGCTTACCCTCAACTTTGCCAGCAACTCCAGCAAGCTCATTGGCTTTGGCAATATCAGATTTTCTGAGATTGTATCTAACCACATCTTCTTTGTCTGTATCTACATAGATAGTCACTTCATCATGGGTGATTGTCACGGAGATCGTTCCATCTACTGTTGCTTTGATCTTTGGCTCAACCAATAAAATACCCGCATTTCTTCTATTGGAGACGATCAAATTGTCTTCTCTGTTTTTAAAGACTGAAAGATTGTAATATCGTATAAATCCTTCTTTGGTTGCAACAACCTGTCGCTCCTCTTTTCCTGCTGTAGCCGTACCACCCGTGTGGAAAGTACGAAGTGTCAACTGAGTACCTGGCTCACCAATAGACTGAGCCGCAATAACACCCACTGCTTCACCTGGTTTTACCAGCTTATTTTCTGCCATGTTCAAGCCATAACACTTGGCACAGATGCCTCTTGTTACTTTACAAGTAGAAGGGGCACGGATGACCACAGATCTAACGCCTGCATCTCTAACCATTATCCCCATCTCTTCATCAATCAGTGTCCCCTGACTGACAAGTACCTCATTGGTGATAGGGTCGATGACATCTTCGGCGATGACACGCCCATAGATTCTATCGCTGAGTGGCTCGATCATTTCGTTACCCACAACGATATCGGAGACCTCTACCCCTTCATGTGTACCACAATCTACTACATTGACTTTTACATTTTGTGCAACATCAATAAGTTTACGCGTCAAATACCCTGCATTTGCTGTCTTCAGTGCTGTATCCGCCAAACCTTTTCTCGCACCATGCGTTGAAATAAAATATTCAAGGACATTCAAACCTTCTCGGAAATTGGATGTAATCGGTGTTTCGATGATCGATCCGTCTGATTTTGCCATCAATCCACGCATACCCGAAAGCTGTCTGATCTGAGCCGCAGAACCTCTCGCTCCTGAATCGGCCATCATATAGACAGAGTTGAAACCATCTTTATCTGCTTCGATCAATTCCATCAAAGATTCAGCGATTTGATTGTTGGTATCTGTCCAGATATCAATAATTTTATTGTAGCGCTCTTGCTCTGTCAAGAGTCCCCCACCATACTGTTGCTGTATCTCTTTGACTAGCTTCTTTGCCTCAGCAACTAGTGTCTCTTTGTTCTCTGGAATTTTTATATCATCAATCGAGATCGATACACCGACTTTGGTTGCATATTTGAAACCAATATCTTTCAAATTATCCAAGAAGGATGCTGTATCGTTGATGCCGCCTATTTTGTAAACATAATCAACCAAAGCTCCGATATCTTTCTTCTTGAGAATTTTATTCCAATATTTTTCTGGAACATAGTCAGGAATAATCGACTTAAGAATCAAGCGACCCGAAGTTGATCGCGTGATCTTACCATCTACTACTGTTCTGATACGCGCATTGAGGTCAAGTGCATTCTCTTCAAAAGCGATGATGACTTCGTCTACATTAGCAAAGAGTTTATGCTCACCCTTGACTTCTGATTTCTCAAGTGTCAAATAGTATAGACCCAAAATCATATCCTGAGACGGTACTGCAATCGCCTTGCCAGATGCAGGAAGCAAAATATTCATCGAAGAGAGCATCAAAACCTTTGCCTCTGCGATCGCCTCATCACCTAGTGGTATATGTACAGCCATCTGATCCCCATCGAAGTCAGCGTTGAATGCTGAACAGACGAGTGGATGAAGCTGTATCGCTTTGCCATCAATCAAGCGAGGATGGAAGGCTTGAATGGAGAGTTTGTGCAGTGTCGGTGCACGGTTGAGAAGAATCGGATAAGATTCGACAACCTCTTCGAGGCACTCCCATACTTCATTGACTTGCTGTTCGATCATCTTTTTGGCTTGTTTGAGAGTTGTTGCATAGCCTTTCTCTTCCAATTTTGCCATCAAGTGTGGTTTGAAAAGTTCAATTGCCATCTTTTTAGGAAGTCCACATTGATCCATTCTCAAGTTTGGTCCGACAACAATAACCGAACGACCAGAGAAGTCGACCCTCTTACCCAAGAGGTTTTGTCTAAATCGACCCTGCTTTCCTTTGATCACCTCAGAGAGTGATTTCAATGGACGCTTATTAGCACCCTTGACGGCATTACCACGGCGACCATTATCAAAAAGTGCATCCACGGACTCTTGCAACATTCTTTTTTCGTTTCGTACAATAATTTCAGGAGCATCCAGTTCTGTCAAACGCTTCAGTCGTTGATTGCGGTTGATCACTCTTCGGTAGAGGTCATTGACATCAGAGACAGCGAACTTCCCACCATCCAAACTCACCAATGGTCTCAAATCTGGTGGAAGAACTGGCAACTGAGTTAACATCATCCATTCAGGTCTATTTCCAGAATTCAAAAAGGCTTCGATAACCTTGAGGCGCTTGACGATGGTCTTTCGCTTTGCTTCAGATTTTGTCGCAGAGATATCCTCTTTGAGTTGACTGAACATTTCGACTAGATCCAAATCTGCCAAAAGTTCACGAATCACTTCACCACCCATACGAGCATCGAAGTCACTCTCACCAAAGCGTTGGTCAATCTGCTGATACTGCTCTTCATTGAGTACATCAAATCTAGCAAGTGGATTTGTGCCTTCACTGTCATAGCTCGCTTCACCTGGATTTTTGACGATATACGCCTCATAATAGAGTACTCGTTCCAAATCTTTCATCTTGACACCCAAAAGAGTACCAATACGAGATGGCAAAGAGCTCACATACCAAATATGCGCTACTGGTGCGATCAATGCAATGTGACCCATGCGATTTCGTCGTACTTTTGACGAAGTGACTTCAACACCACATTTTTCGCAAACTACACCTTTGTATCGCATTTTTTTGTATTTACCACAAAGACACTCATAGTCTCTTATTGGACCAAATATTTTAGCACAAAAGAGTCCGTCCCTTTCAGGTTTCAAGGTACGGTAGTTAATCGTTTCCGGCTTTTTGACTTCGCCATAACTCCAAGAGAGGACTTTTTCAGGACTTGCAACACGCAGTTGCAATGCCTCAATATCTTTGGGTCTCTCTTCGCTGTTGAGATCAATCGGTGTTAAATTTTCTAATAGCTTACTCATCTTCACCCTCTACTTCTTTTTTCTTCTCATATAACTCTACATCCAGACCCAATGCTTGAAGCTCTTTGGTCAAAACAAACATTGTCTCAGGCACACCTGATTCTGGTACGCTCTCGCCTTTGGTGATCGCTCGATAAGCTCTTGCTCGTCCCTCTACATCATCTGATTTTATCGTCAGCATCTCTTTGAGAATGTGCGATGCGCCATACGCCTCAAGTGCCCAGACTTCCATCTCTCCAAATCTTTGCCCACCAAAGAGTGCCTTACCGCCGACAGGCTGTTGTGTGACAAGTGAATAAGGTCCAGTTGATCTGGCATGCACTTTTTCATCAACCAAGTGATGAAGTTTGAGCATATACATATACCCTACATTGACGCGCTCGATCATCTTCTCGCCTGTCATACCATCATAGAGTTCAGTTTTTCCATCTTCATCAATTTTTGCCAATTCAAAAAGTTTAGCAAACTCTTCTCGATTTGCCCCCTCGAAGACAGGCGCAGCAAACTTAACACCATTACGCCAGTCCCTAGCATAGGTCAGAAACTCTTCATCACTTAGCTTTCCTATCGTCTCCTTGGCATTCATCAATTTTGCCACATCTGCGATTTCGATCATTTTTGTCCGGAGATCTGCGACAAGTGTCTCTTTCTGTGCTTCAAACATCTCAGTGATCTGCTCGCCTAGTTGTTTACCGACAAGTCCGAGGTGAACTTCCAAGATTTGTCCAATATTCATACGACTTGGAACTCCCAATGGATTCAAAATAAGATCAACCGATCTTCCATCTTCCATATAAGGCATATCTGTCTCTGGAACAATATTGGAAACAATACCTTTGTTTCCATGGCGACCTGCCATCTTGTCCCCAATCTTGAGCTTTCTCTTTGTTGCGATATAGATCTTGACCAATTTAGTCACGCCACTAGAGAGAATGTCATCTTTTTCCAATACGCTCAATTTTTCTTCGTGATCATTCTTGAGTCGCTTTTTCTGCTTGAGAAAGTAGTTTTTGAGTGAGTCATACTCAGATTGCACTTCGATACCATAAGAGAGCACCACACCTTTGAGAGCAAAACGATTGATCTCCTTGATGATCTCCTCAGGGATGCTTGTATCCTCCTTATACTCTATATCGCCAACCAAAACATCACTCATCAAACTATTTTTAGAAAGCAGGGCAGTAATTCTCAGCATCTCTTCTCTATCAAGCATCATGAGCTGGTCGTGATGATCACTATTGAGTATCGCTTTCTCTTCTTCAAACGCTTGAATAGCTCGTGCGTCTTTCTCGTAGCCTTTTTTGGTAAAGACTTTAATGTCTACAACGACACCCTCCATAGAGGCAGGACAATAGAGAGATTTATTAACAACATGCCCTGCTTTTTCTCCGAAGATAGCCCGAAGGAGTCTCTCTTCTGGAGTAGGTTTTATTTCCCCTTTTGGACTTACCTTTCCAACTAGGATCATACCAGCTTTGACATGTGTACCCATCTTGACGATACCGCTATCGTCAAGATGCAGTAGCTCATCTTCACGAATATTGGGAATATCACGCGTGATCTCCTCTGT
>QMKU01000073.1 GCA_003646525.1 Campylobacterota bacterium | reverse complement strand
TGGATGAGTTTAAACTTTTTTGTTTTGAAGAGGCTTATAAAAAACGAGATGTTATACGAAAAGAGATACATAAGATTGATAGGGAATTCAAAGAGGAATTACCACAAATTAGGATAAAAACATGAAACTCCAAGAAATATATGATTTTCTAAAGGAACTGAGTCCTTTCGAACTCCAAGAGAAGTGGGACAATAGTGGGATGTTGATCGGTGAAATGTCTAGGGAAATCGATCAGGTTGTGTTGAGTTTGGATGTCGATGAAGCTCTACTCGAAGAGAGTGATGAGGGGGTGCTTTTTATTGTGCATCACCCTTTGATATTTGGTGGGTTGAGTGCTCTGGACTTTTCTAAGTATCCAGCGAAACTTATCGAAATCATGATCAAAAAAAGACAGTCACTGATTGCAATGCATACCAATTTCGACTTAACACATCTCAATCGTTATGTTTTTGAAAAAATTCTTGGCTTCAAAGTGACCAAACAAGATGCCTTTTTTTGTACTACAGAAGGAGAGTGGAAAAGAGAAGAGTTATTGTCTCATATTCAGGATCGATTGGGCTTATCTGTGATGAAAGTTGTTGCACCGAAGGAAGAGATACGGAGCATCACGCTAACGACAGGAGCAGGTGCTTCCCTGATGGATAGTGTGGAGAGCGACTGTTTTTTGACAGGAGATATTAAGTACCATGATGCGATGAAGGCTAAAGTACAGAATCTGATGCTTATTGAGATCGGTCATTATGAAAGTGAGCAGTTTTTTGCTGAGGTTTTGGCTGAAGAGTTGAAAGTTTTACCTCTTTTGGCTATAATCACAAATTCTAAAAACCCATTCGAGATGTAATTCCCAAAGGATAAAGTATGAACAAACATATACAAGAGCTAGTAGAGCTCTCTTTGACTGATAAAAAAATAGATAGTTATCAACCACAGATCGATGCAGCGGATCAAAAAACCTCCAAAGCACAAAAGAAATTAATAGATGCAGAAGATGGTTTGAACAAACTTCATACGCTTATCATCAATAATGATCAAAAAGTCGCTTCCTATGAGGAGCAGTTGAAAATGCTCAATGAGCAACTTGTGAATAATGTTAAAAAATCTAAAAATATTTCGACAGAGAAAGAGATGAAAGCCTTGGCTATTGAAGAAGATATTGCTAAAGAAAAAATGACATTTGCCAATGAAGAGATAGAGAGACTTCAAGTGATCAATGGCAAAAAAACAGAAGAGATCAAAGAAGCCAAAGAGATAGCTGATACACTCAGTAAAGAGCTTAAAAAGGCTACGACTGAGGCCAACGGAGAAAAGTCAGCAATTGAAAAGAGTAAAGTTTCACTCTTTACAGAGAGAGAGAAAACAATCAGAGAGATCGACCAGAAAGTATTGGCTTTCTATGAAAAGATTAGAATATGGGCAGGCAATACCGCTGTCGTGGTAGTCAAAAAACAGGCATGTTACGGTTGTTATATGAAACTTAATGATAAAACCTATTCAGAAGTTATCAGAGGAGAAGAGATCACAACTTGTCCACATTGTGGAAGAATACTCTATATAGAGAGAGAAGCAGTTGAGGCTTGATTGAAGCTTTTTACCCTCTTTTATACGGTAGTGGCCGGGGTGCTATACTTGTTGGCACTACCTTTTTTGCTTCTTTATATCTTTAAAGCGAAATATTCCAAATCCTTACCGGCACGATTTTTTTTGTGGAGAAATCCGCCCTTGTCTCCTGATGGGATATGGATACATAGTTGTAGTTTTGGTGAAGCACGGGCGATACGACCTTTGATAAAAGCCATTCCGCCTTCTCTGTTGCGTTTGACGAGTACGACACATACTGGTTTCGGAGAGATCCAAAAGCAGACACAGGAGAGTAGATATCTCCCTTATGAGCTTTTGCTTTATATTTGGATGAGACCTCAGAAGATGCTTTTGGTCATGGAGGCAGAGTTGTGGTATTTGCTCTTTTTTCTTGCTCGTCGTAAGAGGACAAAAACACTCTTGGTCAATGCGCGTATGAATGAGAGATCTTTTCCCAAATATTTGCGACTCAAGTGGCTCTATCGCAGAATATTTGCCCAGATCGATACCATCTATGCCCAGACCGATGCAGACAAAGATCGTCTAGAGCAACTAGGGGCACATACGGTGACCGTCACTGGTAATATAAAATTTGCTGATATCGAAAAACCCACAGAAGTTCTGGAGAAACCCAAAGGTCTTCTTGTTTGTGCTGGAAGTACTCATGAAGGAGAAGAATCTTTAATCCTTGGAGCATTCAAGAGACTCAAAAATAAGCAGTCCGATGCCAAGCTTATCATTGCCCCTCGACATCCAGAACGCTTCGAAAAAGTATATGAGTTGATAGTCGACTATGCGCGCCTTCAGGGATGGACACAGCAAAGATATAGCCTTGACAGGAGTTTGTCTAGTGATATTATCCTAGTCGATAGTCTAGGAGAGTTGATCAATCTCTATGCTGTCAGTGATGTGGTAGTACTCGGTGGTGCGTTTGAGCCGATCGGAGGGCACAATGCTGCTGAAGTGGCGCAGTTTGGTTGCAAGATTATCTCGGGGGAACATTATTTCAATCAAAAAGATATTTTTGCTGGAATTGAGGGTATCAAAGTTGTAAAAAAAGATCTATTGGCAGAAGTATTGCAACACCCAAAACTTCTTCCTCAAAGCAGAATCAAGAGAAAAGTTGATCTTGGCTCAATCATTCATGAGATAGAAAAAATGATAAAAAAGGATAAAGATAATGGAAAAAGCATATAAACTTCTAGGCAAGCAACAGGAAATTTCTAATAAGAAAGCAAAAGAGTTGATCGACCGAGGTCTAGTCTATGTCGGAGATAAAAAAGTCAAGATTGCCAGAGCAGAACTACCAGATGATACTCGTTTTCGTGTAGAGGATGTGGCAGATGTCAAAATACTTTATGAAGATGAAAATATCGTCGCCATAAACAAGCCAGCTCAGGTAGATAGCTATGATATTCAAGATGCCATTGAAGGTGCAGAACTTTTGCACCGTCTCGATCGTGATACTAGTGGCGTACTTCTGCTAGGTCGCAATAGGGACTTCATCAATGATGTGATCGAAGAGTTCAAAGCACGCCGCGTCAAAAAAGAGTATGTAGCATGGGTGGAGGGTGTGATCTATGAAGATATCGAAATCGAAGCACCAATATTGACGATCAAAAAAGGCAAAGCATTTTCACGAATTGATGAGCTCAGGGGGAAATCTGCCTACACAAAAGTCAAACCACTGGAAATCCAAGGAAAGAAGAGCAAAGTATCTATCGAGATCAAAACAGGCAGAACTCATCAAATCCGAGTTCATCTCGCAAGTATAGGGCATCCCGTCGTTGGAGATGAGCAGTATGGCAGTCGTACACAGAGTAGACGCATCTTGTTACACTCTGCTAAAATGGCAATATTTTCTTATGCCTTTGAAGCGCCAGAACCTAGAGATATTTTGAGATACAAATAAGAAATTTCGTGCTCCGATAGTGGTTTAAGCCTGCATAGGGTAAAATCGCACTTGGGAGATTCCTTAATACTATAGAAAGAATAGAGAAAAATATGTTTGATACTTTAACCGACAGTTTTAAAAATGCCATTGGAAAGATCCGTTTTCATGATGATGAAAAAGCACTCAAGAAAGCGACCTTGGAACTTAAAAAATCCCTGCTCAAAGCAGATGTGCACCACAAGGTAGTCAAAGAGCTGACTACAGTTATCGAGCATGAGACAAAAAAGAGTGGGATTGGAAAAGACAATTTCCTCAGAGCACTCAGTAGTGAGCTAACAAATATTTTGACAGTAAAAGGAAACCAGGGCTTTGTCTTTGCATCAAAACCTCCGACTGTTGTGTTGATGATCGGATTGCAGGGATCAGGTAAGACTACAACAACTGGAAAACTTGCCTATTTTCTCAAAGAGCAAAAGAAAAAGAAAGTTCTTATCGTCGCGGCAGATCTCCAGAGACTTGCGGCGGTTGAGCAACTCAGGCAGATTGCAGATCAGATCGAAGTAGTGTTGGTGGCTGACGAGAACAAAACAGCAGTTGAAGTTATCAAGATGGGACTGAAGAAGGCAGAAAAAGAGCTTTATGATGTTGTCTTGATCGATACTGCTGGTCGTCTTGCTATCGATGATGAGCTGATGGATGAACTAGCAGAGATCAAAAAAGCTGCCAATCCTGATGAACTCTTCTATGTTGCTGATGCAATGACAGGGCAGGATGCTGTTCGTACAGCGCAGTCGTTTAAAGAGAAGATCGGTATCTCTGGTGTTATCCTGAGTAAATTTGATGGGGATAGCAAGGGTGGAGTAGCACTTGGCTTGGCACAACAGGCTGGTGTACCGCTTCGTTTTATCGGTGCAGGTGAGAAGATGCCTGATCTGGAGCAGTTCCTTCCTGATAGAATTGTCAGTCGTTTGATGGGAGCAGGAGATATCGAGTCACTTGCCGAGAAAACGGCAGCAGTGATCGATGAAAAGCAAGCAAAACACTTGACGCAAAAGATCAAAAAAGGAAAGTTTAACTTTAACGATTTTCTCGAACAGATGGAGCAGATGAAAAAATTGGGTTCGATGAAATCTCTGATCGGTATGATCCCAGGTATGGGTGCAATGGCAAAGCAGATTGGAGATATAGATTTCGATAATTCCGATGAAGTCAATCGCATTAAAGCGTTGATCTCTTCCATGACCCCCAAAGAACGAGAAAATCCAGACCTTTTGACCAACAGCAGAAAAAGAAGGATATCCAAAGGAGCAGGTCTGGAGCAGCAACAGGTCAATCGTATTCTCAAACAGTTTAAGAGTGCTGCAAAAATGGCGAAAAAATTCTCTGGCAAGGGAGGAATGAAACAGATGCAGGATATGATGGCTCAGATGCCTGGTGGCGGCGGAGGTGGAGGATTCAAAGGCTTGCCAAGATAGGAGTTTTCTTTTTACAGGAAGTAGAGACTTTAGGATCAAAGCCCTACTCCAAGAAAAGATTTATCCTTTAATACAATCTTTATACGGTTTGTGCTATTATTCTGCTCCCAAAAGTGTTGATGAGTGTTTTAGTCATTAAAAAGCAGTTGTCAGGACTTTTTAAAGAAAATACATCAAGAAGGAAATAGTATGACAATGATCAGAATGACAAGAATGGGAAGAAAAAAGAAACCATTTTACAGAATCGTCGTAACAGACAGTAGAAAAAGAAGAGATAGTGGCTGGATCGAAATGATCGGTCACTACAACCCAATCAGTGAAAACAAAGAGTTAACGCTTGATGAAGAGAGATTGAACTATTGGTTGAGTGTTGGTGCACAGATGAGCCCAACAGTTAAAAGATTATCAGGTAAATAATTATTGTGATACAGGAATTTATCTCTTCGTATGCAAAACTTTTGGTTAAGCATCCTGACAATATTAAAGTAGAGATCAGTCCCATAGATGAAGGGTTCGATGAAATCACCATCTATGCGGCTAATGAAGATGTAGGAAAGCTAATCGGGAGAGAAGGACGCATGATCAATTCGGTCAAGACAGTCATCTCTGGTTGTAAAGCAAAAGGCGGCAAAAATTATCGCGTCAATGTAAAATCCTCAGATTAATAATGGAAAAATTTTTCATTGCCCAGATCGGTAAAACGGTCGGACTTTGGGGTGATCTCAAGTTTCACCTCCACACAGATTTTCCGGAACAATTCAAAATAGGTCAAACCTACAAAAGTGACCGTGGTGAATTGGAAATTTTGACAATCAATCTATCGCGACAAATAATTAAATTTCGTGGTTACGAATCACTCGATAGTGCCAAGAAGTTGACAAATGCAAAACTTTATGCAGACAAAGAACAAACTATTCAAAATTGCGAATTGGCAGAAGGTGAATATTTCTGGTTCGAGATCATAGGATTATCTGTAAAACAAGGTGATAAAGTACTGGGAGTCGTATCGGAAATACAGCGTCTTTTGGATGTAGATTATCTCTTGGTTGAGACTGATAAACACTGGACAGATGAAGGTTTGCCAAGTTCATTTTTAATTCCCTATATTCCTAGATATATTCTTGAGATGAATCAGGTAACTAGGGAAATTTTGACACAAGACACCAAAGATATTCTTGAGGCAAGCTGATGCGTTTTACCTTCGTTACACTTTTTCCTTCTATCATAAAAGGATACTTTTCAGACTCTATTATGGCAAGAGCGATCGACACTGGCAAGGTCAGTATCGACTATTTTGACCCTAGAAGCATGAGCACAAATAAACATCTGAAAGTTGATGCACCGATGATTGGTGGCGGTGCAGGAATGTTGATGACACCACAACCTCTTCTTGATACCATCACAGAGATCAGAAAAGCTTCTCCTGATGCTCATGTGCTCTTCTTGACACCCGTAGGGAAACCATTCCGACAAAATGATGCCAAGAGATTGGCCAAGAAAGAACATATTGTCTTTGTATCTGGTCGCTATGAAGGTATCGATGAACGAGTGATAGAGTCCGAAGCAGATGAGCTTTTCTCTATCGGAGACTTTATTCTCACGGGAGGAGAACTTGCAAGCATGGTACTCTGTGATGCGATCAGTCGCAATGTTGACCAAGTATTAGGAAACAGTGA
>QMKU01000072.1 GCA_003646525.1 Campylobacterota bacterium | reverse complement strand
TAAGCATAGATAGTTTGACATCTCTTTATGCCCAACTTTTCAAATATCTTTTGCATCTCTTCGAGTGACTTAAAACTCTTCTTGTTTCTCATATCAGCAATATTTTTCCAATCTATAAATTTTATTCTCGTTATATTTCCATCTTTTACTGCATTATCTACCTTCTCTATGCCAGTCTTCTCTTCCATACTACAGGTATAAATAATAATAAACTTACTACTCTCTCCATTTTCAATAATATCATCCATGGCTTTTTTCACTTCAGCTTTATTGGCAATATACTCCATATTGAATTTAGTGGGATCCAGCTGATAATCACTCTCCCCATGAAGCTTCTCTTTGCCACCCTGAACCAATAGTTTTGGTTCTAGCATATTCATCTTTGCAGTGATACCCTCGGCTTTGCTCTTAAGCTTCTCTAGTTCATCTATTTTATCTGCCTTTATGGCTGTTGCTATATTATTTTCAGTTATTTTTCGTTTAGCTTTTAACTTATCAAAAACTTGTTGGTTTGGATCAAGTGCTTTGATACCCTCTAGCCCTCCATTTAATACTCTGATATCTCTATGTCCCAAACTTTCAAAAAAGTTATAAATACCTGTTGCATTAGAACCATAAAAATTGTCATAAGCGATAATCATTTGATTATTTTTGATACCTTTACTCTGGATATATGATTGAGCCTTTGGGAGACATATATAGGGTGGTGTACACCGCATATTACCCTCAACATCTGGCAAGTGTAGATTATGCACATACATTTCAACTGATCCTATGATGTGATTTTTTTTATAAGCATCATTGTTATCACCCGATACAAATATCACACTGTTATTTCCAATCAACCTAATCGCTTCTGCTGGCTCAATTAACTTGATCGGGGATCCGAAAAGTATACCTGATAGAGGGATACCTAGCAGCAAAACTAAACCAAACAACCTTTTCATACTACTCTCTCCTATATAATAGATATCCATAAATTAATATCTTTCTATAAATAAATTATATCCTAAAGATTCTTGGCATCAATAAGCTAACCATTTTAAATTCTATTTTTACTATTATATGTATCAATGTTTAATAAAACTAAACTTAAGATTATATTGAAGATATAGGTGAGACTCTGAAAGAATTCCAAAAACCCTGGCACCCGAGCTTGGATAGAGCAAGAGGTGGAACAAGGAAACTAAAAATTATATGCTGAATAGTTCAACATATATTCAAATTATTTTAAACCACTAATATATTTAGCGATAGCACCAATTTGTCTATCAGAAAATTTAACAGTCTGATTTTGCATCACCTCACTACTTTTATGCATAGTATAAGTTCCAATATTCTTGTCCTGATCTCTATATGCTCTAATCGTTAGTGCCAACCTAGTCGCATCTCTGCTAGCCAATGGTGGTATTCCAGCCTCAGGACTTTTCTCAGCTTTTTTACCATGGCATATTGCACAGTTTTTTCCATAAAGTACTGCACCATCTATGCCTTTCTCAGAAAATGAACCTGAATCGTTTGCCTTCACGCTATCTGCCGCCATTAAACTACCACCTACAAGTAATGTAGCAATAATAATACTTCTCATCTTTAAACCTCCAAAATAATTAAAAATCTTTTTTCGTTTTAATTATACACATCTTAAACTTAATCTACAAACAATATCCCAAAGATATAAAATGTTAATATTTTTTGGTTACAATAGAGCAGATCAAGAAAGGATATGCTATATATAAAATTTTATCTACTACTATTTTATTTCTTTCACTTATAATGACTTTGGCATTGGGTGATACAGAGCTAGATTGGGAACACGATTATAACAATGCACTAGCAAGAGCCAAAAAAGAGGATAAAGCAGTCTATCTTTTTATAGGAGCTGACAATTGTAGACATTGTGACAGATTTAAATCACAAACACTTTCCGATAAAACACTTATAGAGGATATGAAAAAAGAGTATATATTACTCTATATGTCCAGAGATCGGCATAACATTCCAGAGGGATTTGAACGGTATGGTGTACCTATGCACTATTTTTTGACTCCCAAGGGCAAAATTATTGCTGTCATTCAGGGCAGTAGAGAGCTTGAAGGCTGGTACGATGTACTAGATGAAGTTGACTTAAAAAGAGAGAGATAAATGACAACCTTTAAACAACTGCAAGAGAACCTTAATATTCATGAACTTATCAAATCAACCTTTGATGTAGACCTCGCACTAGCTGGAAATTGGGGTTACACAAAAGAGAATGCAACTATTATTGAAGCTTTATCGGAAAATATGACACTCTTGCAGCTGGAGCATATGATCACTTCAATACGAGCGCATCTTGAGATGAATATCACTCAAGAACAAGAGAACAGATACGGTGCCATAAATGCAAATGAAAGAGCACGGGAAGAGGAGAGAAATGAAGAGGGTGTTTTCAACAAAGTAACTTATGAAATTACAGCCATAAAAGAGGATCTCTACAATGCATTCATAAAAGAGTACAAAGAGGGGTATGGTAAAGAAGATTTTGATATAAGCAGCCACTTCAAAAGAAGGAAAGAGGCTACACTTACCCGTGAAGTTATACATTACTTTGAAGTGAGCAGTGTTCAATAAGCTCTAAATAAGCCCCAAAAAGATAATATATTTATATATTTATACAACAAGGTATTATCTATGGATTCTTCGAAAAGAAAATTTTTAGCACTCTCTAGTGTCACTATCGCCTCCTCTCTTTATGGAAGCGGAAATACAAATGTTCCAAAAGAAGCAATAGCTATCAAAAGCCACAAAGCACCTATACCTAAGACAACAAAACCAAGAGTTGTTGTCTTGGGCGGTGGATGGTCTGGACTCTCTATTGCCAAGACAGTAAAAACATTTTCACCACAAGCAGATGTTATTTTAGTAGAGAAGCGTTATGAGTTTATATCCTGTCCTGTCAGCAATCTATGGCTAGTGGACAAAGTTGAGCTTGACTACATCACACATGACTACCTACAGGCTGCGAGAAACTACAACTACACTTACTTTAATGCTACAGCTACAGGCATAGACAAGAAGAGTCGTATTCTCAAAACTTCCGAGGGAGATATAGCATTTGACTATCTTGTCCTTTCCCCTGGTATAGACTACGACTACTCTAAATGGACCACAGACACAACTCTCATAACAAGACTAAAACAGGAGTACCCTGCTGGTTTTATTCCTGGATCTGAGCATATTACCCTTAAAAATAAAATACATAACTTCAAAGAGGGCAATTTTATACTTACCGTACCTGGAGGAAACTACAGATGTCTGCCTGCCCCTTATGAGAGAGCCTGTATAATTGCTGATTATTTCAAGCAGAAAAAGCTCAAAGCAAAGGTCATTCTTTTGGATGAGAACAATGCAATTACCATAAAGAAGAAAGGTTTTAGCTCTGCCTTCGATGAGCTATATGCAGACTATCTTGAGTATATTCCCAACAGTGTCATACAGGATATAGACCTGGATAAAAAGATAGTAACTACTGAATTTGATGAATTTACTTTTGCTGATGCTGCCTTTTACCCTCGTGTCAGAGGTGCCAAGATTTTAGAGACAATGGGATTTGCAAAAGATGCCAAAGATATGATGGAGGGGCATATCAATGCCCTTACCTATGAGGTCATAGGAGAAGAAAATATATTTATTGCTGGTGATGCAAGACCTATGGGCTTTTCAAAATCAGGAAATACTTCAAATAGTGAAGGAAAGTATGTAGGCAATCTCATAGCAAGGCGTATCAATAAAGAGAAAATACCTGAATGGGAAGCGCCAATCACTCTCTGTTTTTCTATAGTCTCTACAAAACCTATGAATGCCATCTATATCTATACACGATATGCATTTGACAAAAAAGATAAGAATCCAAAAAATATAAAATTTATAGACTGGAAAAACTTCAGCTTTACCAAGACACTGAGCAGTGAAGAGTGGAAGAAAGAGGGTTCTGTCAATGCTAACTCTATCTACTCTTGGGCTGATGCTTTATACTTTGATATGTTTGGTCCCAAATAAGAAGTCATTTTATTGATGAGAGGTTCTGTAGGGGGTTGCCCAATGCCAATGAATTAAGGAATTATCGTAGGGGCAATCCCTGTGTGGTTGCCCTAATTAGGGTAGCCACATAGGGCTACCCCTACAAGTTTTATTCAAAAAAAGCTTATTTCATTGGCATTGAGGGGGTGTTTTGCTAACGCACCATCTGTTGTGCATATACATTCCCACCAAGATGGTGAGAACGAGAGATCATAGAGAGCCTGTTCTAATCTTCTGTTGTTTCAGCGATAACTTCATTCATAATTTTTTCTGCCTTCAGAAGTACATCCATTGATGATTTATCTTCTATATCAGTAGAGCTTATCCAGTTATTTACTGATGGATAAGCCATATGCACTGTTTTTTCACCTTTTTTCTTATACATGAAGACCGTACAAGGAGCAAAGGCGCCAGCTTCAGGATGTGTCTTGGAGACTTCAAAAATCACAGGTACTTTACAGATAGAGTAAGCGTCAAAGAAGTCATATGTCGTGATGCCAGCCTCAGCAAACTCATCCACTAAACTATTAAATCCTGCCATAACAAATCCAACAGTTTCAAGTCCACCTTCAAGTTCTGCTTGAAAGCCCTCTAGCTCATCCTCTAGTTCATCAGCTTCTATATCCATCTCCATTGTAAACTTATTAACTAGTTCACCTTTTGGTTTGGCTATTTTATAGTTAAGTGCTTCAAATTTACCGTTTGGCATAGCCTTGGCCAATACATCAGTAACTACCTTACCATAAGCTAATAGATCTGCATCATCTGCAGGGATTCCTGTTATTTTAGCTATACCATCTGTACTTACTGATGATACAGAAATTGTTTTTGCACCTTTTTGTGTGTAAATAGACATACTTAATGGCGTAAAAAGAATGATAGAGGGATACTTTTTTGCCAATTATCCTACCATATCTTTTTTATGTAGTGTCATCAGATTATAGGCATCATGTGTATGTGTTTTGAATTTTGCATCAAATGCCCTATTCATATCGTTATTACCAGTAATATAAAAACCAGCATTCTCAAATGCCTTCTCTATAGTCGCAGCACTAATTTTGCCATCTTGATTATCTGCTGTATAGATGCGTATATCCTGTGCAGCATTTGCTGCAATTCCAAATGTTAGCAATGCCACTACTGCTAAACTTTTCAAGTTAAATTTCATTCTATTCCTTTAAGGTTGATTTTATATCAATTATCATAGCCAAAAAGTAATTATAGTTTACTTTCTTGTTCATTTATGCTTTATTATAAGTTAATATAAATCAAAAGTGTTACGATATTTTATTTTATTGCCATTGTATTTTTAAGATAATCAATATTACTTTGTGTATTTTTTGTAGATAAGTGTTTTTTTCCTAATACTTTTTCTTGTATCTTTAAAGTTTTATTTAACTCATTCAGTGCCTCCTGATATTTTCCCTGCTTGTAATATACTAAAGCTATATTCCTATAAGTGTTGGCCGTTGAGAGATGATTTTTTCCCAAAGTATTTTTTCGTATATTTAAAGCTTTGAAATAGTACTCAAGTGCTTCACTGTATTTTTTTTGCTTGCGATATATTCCACCTATATTATTGAGCGTGGTGGCTGTAACAGGACTACTCTTTCCCAAAACCTTTTTTTGCATTTTTAAAGACTTCAAATAGTATTCAAGTCCCTTTTGATACTTTTGCAGTTTACTGTATACACTACCTATATTGTTGAGTGTGGTGGCTGTAGAGGGACTGTTTTTCCCTAAAATCCTTCTTTGTATCTTGAGGGCTTTCAAATCATAATCCAAGGCTTTTTCATATTCTCCAAGCTTTTCAGAGTAATACCCTAGCTTTCCATAACTGATAATGACCTCTTTTGCATTTTCACCGTGACCATTTATATCCTCATCCAACTGCTCAAGGGTATAGTGTAAAGCACTCTCATAGTCCCCTCTCTTTTCAGCTTTCTTTGCAAGCTTATAGTTTATACTATAGGCTGATAGTAGTGTCGCCCACAAAAACAGAATAGTAAATAGTAATTTTTTCATATAGATAGTATTTTCCTATCCACCATAGACTTCAGTTGTATAGGTATAACTGAAATTATGGTCATTGTTTCCTGAGCCTACAACTTCACGCTTCTCTCTTATCAGATTATATTGTTTACAGCTTTTGGAGAGATTTCTCTTGCATGCTGCTGCAAAATATGTTCTCGCTTTTTTATAATCTTTTTCTATACCACCTTCGCCTCGTTTATATATCATTCCTACATAATAACATGCTTCTGGGTTACTGCGTTTGCACGCTCTTACAAATAATTTTTTTGCTTTTACGATATTTTGCTTTACATCTGTACCTGTAAAATAGAGAAGACCTGATCTTAGACATCCTCTTGAGCTTCCGCTCTTGCACGCTTGTAGATAGAGTTTGTTCGCCAAGGTGATATCGCCTCTACTGTATGCCGTTGAACCATCATCTAAAAAGTCTGCAAACAGATTCAAGTTCATTAGTAATAGCATACTTATCATTATTTTAGTCATTTTTCATCCATTCCAATTTTTAAAACATCATTGTAGCAAAGATATATAAAACTCTTGCTCCGTATGAAAATCATCATAATCAAACACAACAAAAGGGTATAGTTTATCATCTATGATTACATTGATATGAAGCTCATAGTACTCACCTCTAAATATAGAGTGATTGAGTTGGACTCT
>QMKU01000071.1 GCA_003646525.1 Campylobacterota bacterium | reverse complement strand
TTTTATAGCGTTCTTCATTTTTTATAATATGCTCTAAAGCTTTAATTGTCTCTTCATTTAAGTCTGTTATGTATCTCATATTGTATTATACCATTTTGATGATTTATTTTGGTTAGGTACTTAAAATTACAAAAATAATTGATGGATGTACTTCTAATTCAGATACTGCTATAGTTAATGTAGACATGTCGATTACAAGTAAAACAAATACGAGATATGATGTTGGTTTATATATAGATATAAATGGAGGAAATGCACAAGATAGTGGTAATACCTGTGTACATGAATCACTTTTCCCTCTTTTGGCGAAAGATGTCGAACCAACGCAAACACAATTGGATTCTGGAATTGGGGATTTTTATAATGCAGATGATGATGGCTGTGGAGATGCACATGATCAACAAATATATAATAGAACTATTGTCAATGGAGATATTTCAAGTGCTTCAACAACGCCTATGGAGATAACTATTTTATGCAGTGACTCGACAGGCAATGGCTATCTTGATGTAGCATGGGGAGCGACTTGGGCTCAAAGTGCTGGTACTATTAACTGTCAAAGTATTAGTGATACTGTAGCTGGAACGAAGGCAAAGTGCCAAACTGGAGTAACTGATAGTGCTGACGCAGAAAACCCTATACCTATTGGTATTCCTGATTTGAGTTTAACTATTAGTTGTTCTCCCGATGGAGTAAAGGCAGGAGAGACGACAACCTGTGCGGTTGACTATGCAAATGCCAATAATTCAGATACTGGACCAGCAGACTATATAGAGTTTCATCTTGACTACAATGAGACATATGGAAGTGTCAGCAACTTGACAATCGTGACAAATGCTAGTGGCAATGATGTAGCTTCAGATGTAGGTGGCGACTATATCAACTGGATCATAGATGCCAATACAACTAGCACAGATCGTAGTACGCTGAAAAGTATTCCCAAAAACACAACGGGTCAATTTACATTTGAGTATACAGTTGATTCAGCTTATGATAATTCAGTTGATCAAGCCATAGAGTTTGTGGCAACAGCGTTTTTCAATAATTCAGGAACAGGAGTCGAGCAAGCACTCACGGCTAGCGATACAGTCTACCTCCCCGTCACAGTCAGCTATATATATCCGAAAAAAAGTGGAGATAGTATAGATATAGACTTCAGTACTGCGTCTGAGACGGGCAATATCGGCTTCAATGTATATGCAGTCCAAGGGAAGAGATGGACGAAGCTCAATAGTGAGATCATAGCTGGTTCGCTGGATTCATTTGAGCCAAGAGATTATCATACGAGTATAGAGATTCCAAATGATATGAATGTCAAGAGCATTGGCATCACAGGCATTGATATCAGTGGTAGAGAAGATCGTCACGGACCATTCAAGATAGATGAAGAGAGTGGTGAGAGATCAGTTGCTCAAAAAGTAGACTGGCAAAAAGTACAAAAACAGATCAAAGCATCCAAGAAAAAAATTCAAAAATCTGCATACAAAACAACTGCCACTTTAGCAAAAAATCAAGCTATTATTTTGAATGTGTCAGAAAATGCTGTCTATCGTGTGACACATGAGGATCTTTTGGCACTTGACATAGACTTCAGCAAGAAAAAGGCAAAAAATATCGCTATTTCTTTCCGTGGAGAGGGTGTAGCTCGCTATATAGGGGATTTGGATAAAAGAGGCAAGTGGACAAAAGATAGCTGGATCGAATTTATGGGAATGGCACCAAATGTAACAGATGCACTCTATGTGGATGCAAATCGTTATATCTTGAGTCTAAGAAGAAAGCTGGCTGTACAGAGTGATGAGATTGTCCCATTGACAGCCAAAGAGATCATTTTGGACAAGAACAATAGATACTCCTACTCGACACCAAGTGATGATCCTTTTTATGAAGGATACCTCATAACACGCAATGAAACAGCAGTCGCAGAATACACTAGTACTTTTGAGATGCCGATCATCGAAGGAGAAGGCACTTCCTCGGTGAAGATCGATACTTATGCTTTCACAGAGGGTTTGCACCGTATGACTGTTGCACTCAATGGATCGGAAATTGCAAATACCACAATAGAAGGCAAAAGTGCTTGGATTATAGAAGCAGATATAGACAATACTCTTTTTCGAGAAACGGGAAATGAGCTTAGCTTTAGTCTCTTTGGTGAAAAAGATGGCGCAGATATGGTTGTTTATGACAAGATGATTGTCTCCTATTAATGACGGCAAGATCATTGCAAGCAAAACGCCTACGATGGAAATCAATGATAATGTTTTGAGAAAAACAATAAGAGCAACAAAGGGAACAAAGTATGTGATGATCGTTCATCCGCTCTTTATGGGGGCGACGCTCGACCGCTATGTCAAACAACGAGAAGGTGAAGGATGGAAGATCCAAGTAGTTAATGTCGAAGATATTTATGCCGCTTATGATAATGGTATGGCAACACCAGTTGCGATCAAAGCATATTTGAGAAATGCAAGGAGAAGCGGAGTGACTCATGTACAGTTGGTTGGCGCAGCGAGTTATGATTATCATGATTATCTTGGGTTGGGCTCAGTGAGCTTCATTCCTAGTCTATATGCAGAGAGTAATGAATATATCAAATATACACCATGTGATGCCTGTTATGTGATGGGCAAGAATGAATTACCATTTATGGCTATAGGGCGCTGGACGGTTCGTACACTGGAAGATTTTGAAAATGTCGTCAACAAAACACTTGCATGGAAGAATTCTGGACAAGAGAGTAGCAAAACAGCTCTGTTGATCGCAGATAAAGCAGATAGAGGATATGACTTTGCGCAACAGCTGAAGAGTATATCTGACAAAATAGAGGAGAATGGATGGACACATACCGAAGTTTATCTTGATGAAAGCTCAAATGCAGCAACAGCACATGACGAGATCATGAGTACTTTTTCGGAAGGACCTTCTCTCTTGGTTTATAATGGGCATGCAGCGTCATCAACATGGTCGTTTAGTCGTCTGTTGCATCAAAGTGATGTTACCTCTATAACAAATAGTGGAAAAACTGCGATTGCATTACCATTTGCCTGTAATGCAACATTTGCTGACAGTCCCTATATCAACACTATGGCACATCAACTGCTTGCCGCAGGTGAGAATGGTGCCGTTGCTATCTATGGTGCTGCAACTATGAGTAGTTTTGGCGACAATGGTGTAGCCATGGGTAAAGTACTTGAAAATATGATAGCAGGTAAGACATTAGGAGAAGCGATCAAAAAGGCTAAACGCTCGTTGGGTGCAAGCTATAGAGATGTTATAAGAAATGGTAACTTGCTAGGTGATGTAACATTGGAGATGAAATAATGGATATAGAAAAGAACGATAGTAACTTGACTACTGTGATAGATAGAGATATCTCTGGAGAGACCGTAGAAAAGATCTCCAAAAAGAGAGCATATCTCTCTCCTACTCTCACGAAAATAGGAGAGATCAACCATAGCACTAAAGGAAAAAATACAGCCAGTGGTGATCCAGGGAATTGGTTTGAATCTTAATCTTTGCGTAAGCACTTAGATGGGTATATGGTATGATAGATTTTTTGATACTATAAATATATATGAGAAATTCTCTTTTTTAGAAGATACTAAAAGTGAACTATCTTCATATATAGCGACTACCATCTCTCCTGATGATTCAGGAGAGATATTTGAGTGGAGAGATGGAGATACTCATCTCCAGTTTGCAATAGATGGGGAGATCGATAATCTAGCATCTGATGATATCGCTGATGCTGTCAGTAGACTCTACCTGAATGATGGATATGAGGGTCTATATCATCTTGAGGGCTCAGCCTCTATCATACTCTATGATGTCTCTATCGATACTACCTTTCTCTATAGACTTTTTTTGCAGGGTCAGCCACTCTATTTTGTCAACAAAAACGAGAGACTTACAGTATCTACCAATCCTATCTATCTGTTTCACCGTGAAGATATCGAAGATAGAGTAGATGAGTTGGAGATAGCCAAGCTATTTGCAGGAGACCCCACTGAGTTTGGAGACTCTATATTTGCAGAGTTATTATCTGTGGGACATGGTGAACTTATAGTCATAGAGTCTGCAAATAGTATAAAACGACCAAAGAGACCACTGAGAGATATCTTTTTCAATGTTCTACCATGCACCAATGAACAAGATTTAATTGAAAACTATAGGCAACTACTAGATAATGCCACATCCAAAGTAATCAAAGATGATAAAAAGTATGGCATTATGCTCAGTAGTGGTATGGACTCTAGTACAATTGCCTATTTTTTATCAAAGAGGCTCAGAGGACAAGGTCGTGAACTAACTGCCTATAGTTGGGAACTGCCTGGAGATAGTTTAGATGAATCTGTAAATATAAAACGCATTACTGATAAACTTCAAATACCTTTGAAACTTTTTAATGGTATATCTGATTGGACATTTGATGAACTTGATACCATCTCTTTGTCTCCCGATACTCCGTTGGTTAACCTTATGTGGAGACTTATAGAAGCAAACTACAAAAGAGCAAGTGAAGATGGTGCTGAGGTTTTGATCTCTGGCATATATGGAGATCTACTCTTTAGGGATGATCGTCATAAGCTCATCAAAGATATTTTTCTCCATAAGCGTTTTGATCTCATCAAGGAGATTATAGAAAAAAGAGGTTTGAGAGGAGTAGCAGGAGAGATCAAAAGATATTTAAAATCAGGCAGACAGTCTCGTACTGTTCTTCCAATATGCCTTACCAAAAAAGCAAAAAATCTTATTGAACAAGATGAAGAGTTTAGTTTAGGGGAAGAGTTTGAAAATTATAAGTTGGCATTGGGTTCTTTTTATACGAACTATCTAGGTAGAGATCGATATCTGAGTACTCCATATAGTTTAAAACGCATCGAACCCTATCAAAATATAGAATTGATGAATTTTTCACTTAATGTTCCTATACATATGACTTTTCGACATAATCTAAAAAAGTACTTTACTAGAAAGGCAATGAGAGGATTGTTGCCAGAAGAGATCTTAATACAAGCTAGAATAGGCACAGATAGCAAGTTGATAGATAAAAGTTTTTTTAGAAATCTGAAGAAAGTAAGAGAAAAAATATGGGAAAATCCTTCATCTTGGAACAGCTATATCCGCGAAGAGTGGATGCATGAGAAGTTGCGAGAGGGTGCGAAGGTAGATAACTATGATCTCTATGTCATCTGGCTCTGTATCACTCTCACTGCTTGGCTCAAAGCCATCAAACCAGGTGGGTCACTCTACGAGGCAGCATCTTGAGATCTATAACACTCTATGGTACAGAGATCAAAAGCGATATAGAGTTCGATCTGGACTTTTCTGATGATACGGAGGTTCGATATGAGCTAGATTTGTCATCTAACCCACCTAGTCATATCAAGGAGTCTATCACTTGTGGTTTTCTCCTCTATCATGCGCATGGGCGCAAAGTTTATCTCTATAGTGATCGTATATTTGATGGTAGTGATGCAGGACAACCGTGGTGTTATGAGGTCAAAGATATAGTACGGTTCTACTGGACAGGAGGAGAGAGGAGCATATACTATGAGTTGGATGAAAAGGGTGATATAAGCTTACTAAGTTTTTGGTTTACTCATCTACTCTTGCCTCTCTATATAACACTAGAGAATATGTATGATTTTTTGCATGCAGGAGCCGTAGAGGTGGAGGGTAAAGCTATACTATTTATAGCTCCATCCATGGGTGGCAAATCAACTATGACAGACTATTTCATCCAGCAGGGACATACGCTGATCTCTGATGACAAAGTAGCCACATTTATCAAAGATGATAACTTCATGGCGGTAGGTTCTCACCCATACCATAGACCATATAGAGAGTTTGAAGATCTGGGCTATCGTGTGGAGGATTTCGCTACTAGTTTCAAGCCTATACATCTATTTTATGAACTCAAGGGGGTGGATGGTGATGCAGATATTACGATAGAAGAGATCAAAGGTTATCAGAAATTTGACACACTACTACCCAACTACCTCTATTCATTTAGCTATCTCAGACCCTTTCGATTGAAGTATCTCTCAGGGATGCTAAATAATACCAAAGTATTTCGTGTAGAAGTACCATGGTCTATGAAGAGACTAGGTGAAGTGTATGATATGATTTGCGAGCATGGAGGTGGTCATTAAATTAATTTTCCAAGTTCCTGCCATTATCTTTGGCATTGTGCTATGAAAAAATCTCTATCAAATATCCCAATATCGGCATCCTTCACCCACACCATTCACCCCTGCCGTTGAATCTCCACTTTTTCTCATTTCTGCCATCTTGGCAATACCAATGAATTAAGCACGGCAGAGGTGAGGTCTTATAAACTCACACCCCTGCCGTTGAATCTCCACTTTTTACTGCCTCCCACCACCTCCACATTAACCGTATATCCATAAACTTTAGGGTGAAGAAACCAAACTTTTTCTCATACCTTTAGTACCTTTAGGGTCAGGTGTCTACTCACTACTTTTGAAAACCATAGAAAGAAAAATGGAACAAGATACTTTTCCCTCGTGATAATATTAGCCGTTGTCACGCATACTCCTATTCTTATGGTTTATTTTTATTAAATATACTGAATATAAATATTGTATTTTGATTTAAGTCAATTTCATAATTTATAGTATATTTTTTAAATATCATGTCTCTTATATTTTCATCATTAAAATAAATTGATTTTCTATATTTATATGGAAAGTTTGGAATATCTGCTATTTGTTTATTTAAATCTTGTTTGAATTCTTTACTTGCAGTTATTTTATCATTTGCAATATGTTTTAAAATTGCTAATAATTC
>QMKU01000070.1 GCA_003646525.1 Campylobacterota bacterium | reverse complement strand
CCTCCTCCATGCCAATCACATAAAGATGCTCAAATTCCAATCCTTTGGCGGCATGTATGCTCATGATAGTAATCATTTCACCTTCGACTTGATCTTGTTCGCTTTGAAGCGTGATATCATTGAGAAATTCATCGAGAATGAGTTCAGGTTTTTTGATGATGGCATCTCTAAAATAACCATAGAATTCATCGATATTAAGTACACGATCAAAGCCATCTACTAGATTGCCGTAATACTCTTTGAGTCGGATGGTTTCTTCAAAAATATCTATAAACTTATAGAGAGAGTTTTCCAATTCTGTCTGGAGTTCTTTGATCTCTTTTAGAAGTTTTTTGAGTGCGGAGGTCACCTTCTTGCCTACGAGTATTTCAAGTTCTTGATGTGTCATTTTTCCAAGAAGTGTATAAGTCGATACTTGTCGAGCATAAGCCTCTTTTTGTAGTTTTCCAATAGAAGCTTTACCTATACCCCTTTTGGGTTTGTTGATGATGCGCAGAAGTGAAAAATCATCATTAGGGTTAGAGAGTACTCTGAAATAGGAGATGATATCTTTGATCTCAGCACGCTCATAGAATCGCATACCACCGATTAGCTTGAAGCCAAGCCCCTCTTTTATGAAGCCCTCTTCGAGAGAACGGGAGAGCGCATTGATACGGTAGAGGACAGAAATTTCATCAGGATGTGCACCTTGAGAGAGGAGGATCTTGATCTCTCCTGCAATAGCTTTGGCTTCATGAGCCTCGTCAAGAGAGTGCTGAAGCTTGACAATAGGACCTTCTCCTTTGTGGCTGACGAGATTTTTTCCCAATCGATTACTGTTGTGTTCGATCAAAGTATTGGCTGCCTGAAGTATAGGGTTGGTCGAACGATAATTTATCTCAAGTTTGATAGTTTTTGCAGCTCTGAAATTATCAGCAAATTCCAAGATATTTCGGATATTGGCACCCCTCCAGCCATAGATACTTTGGTCATCATCTCCTACAACACAGAGGTTGTTGTGCTCAGATGCCAAATGCTCAAGAAGCTTGAGCTGTAGTTCATTGGTATCTTGATACTCGTCGACCATAATATATTGATAACGATTACTAGTCTCTTTGCGAAGTTCACTGTTTTCATCAAGTATCCGATAGGTCAGCATCAACAGGTCATCGAAATCAACCAGATTATTTTCAAGTATATTGTTTTGATATGCTTCATAGACTAAAGCAGCTTTTTTATAATCCTGAAGCTCAGCTTTTCGTAGCACTACTTCTGGAGTCAGAAGAGAGTTTTTGTATTTGGAAATTTCACTAGCAAGGAATGATATATTAAGATCGATCTTGAGTTCTTTGATGATCGATCGAAGTAGACGCTTTTTATCATCACTGTCAATAATCACAAAGTTATTCTTTCGGTTCAGTTTCTCAATATGAAATTTTAAAAAGAGTAAACCGAACTTATGAAAGGTGCAGAGGAGTGGAGGATATGAGTTTTGATTTTCAATGAGCTTCAGCGCTCTCTCTCTCATCTCCAAAGCCGCCTTGTTGGTAAAAGTGAGAGTCAGAGTATTGCCCGGATCGATACCTACCTCACCGATAAGATAAGCCAATCTACTTGTAAGTGTTTTGGTCTTGCCACTGCCTGCTCCGGCAAGTATGAGAAGTGGACCATCGATATGCTCTACGGCTTCACGCTGATTTGGATTGAGATCGTTCAGGATTTTATGCATTGAGATTCTCTTTTTTGCTTTTGATGTAGACATCATTATTATAGCTTGATTTTAATTAGAATTTCCCTCAGGAAGTTCAAAATAGCCAGAAGAGTCCAAGCTAACATTTAAAAATAAAATTTACCAAATAAGAATTACTTATATTTTCATTTAAGTATAATTTGCTATAATAACAGTTATAGATTTAAAATAATCTTCAAGAGAGCAGAAACTGAGAGCAAATCTCTTGAGAATGCAGAAGGAAAAAATATGTTAAAAGATTTTGTAAAATTAGAAACTTTTTTGACGGTCGCAAGAGAGCGAAGTTTCTCCAAAGCCTCAGCCAAGTTAGGTATTTCTCAACCTGCAGTAACACAGCAGATTAAATTTATTGAAAAGTACTTGGGAACAAAAACGATCGAGCGAAAAAAAAATGGTATCAAATTGACATCTGAAGGGGATGAACTCTATAAAATTGCCTCAAAGCTAGAGAAATCAATTTATCTAGCAGAAAAAGATCTCTTGAAAATCATCAATGAAGAGATCACATTTCATCTAGGCGCATCTTTTACAATCGGTAATCATATCATCCCTGGAAATTGTCTCAATACGATAGGGAAAGCTATCCATAATGATATTACACTCTCTATCAAGAGCAGTGATGAGATCATTGGCGCATTAAAAGATCGCAAATTAGATGTAGGACTGATCGAGTCTTATATACAAGATAATTCAATGGTTTATAGGGAGTGGCTGGAAGATGAACTAGTCGTCTTTAGTAATTCTCCCATTCCCAAGATCTTAAAAACAGAAGATCTATATGAGTTCAAATGGATCTGTCGAGAAGAGGGTAGCCAAACCAAGCGTATTTTGGCTGATGTGTTTGAGGAGATCGGTGTCTCATGCTCCAGCTTCGATGTGTTGAGCGAAGTTAGCAATACCACAGCTGTACTTCAGACGATTAAGCGAAGTGAAAAAAATGAAGAGTCACCAGTTGTGTCGATCATCTCCAAACACGCTATCACAGATGAGGTTCAAAAAGGAGAACTGTTTGAAGCGAGGCTGAGAGGCTATGAGATGACTCGAAAGTTTTATATTGTTTACTCCAAAGAAAACAAACACAATGCCTATGTTGACAATGTCGTAGATTTTATTATGGCAGGGTATTGCTAATCAAACCTATGTGATATTGATATTTTTGTATACCCCCCTAAAGCTTTTTCTTTTTTAGGAGTTTTTTATTCTCTGGGTTGTTTAAGAGTGCTTCCATAGATCTGATTGAGTCCTCTTCTGAAGGCTTTTGATTTTTAACTATCTGTGTAGGTTGACTGATATTAATGGCGACAGGATACTCACCTACAAAAATTTGTTTGATAGCAAGCAGTGGAAGTGTCACCGTAGAACCAAAGTTCTCTTCACCGAAACCCGCTTCAAAGCTAAAATAACTCTCATCAATCTGCGCTGTCTTGTATGTATACCCCGTGATGACGAATAGAACCGTTGCCCCAAAACTCTCCTTAATCTCCAGAGGCAGTTCTGGCTCGAAAAGAAGAAATTCTTCTTCGCATGCTAGTGCAAATTCCTGATTATTGTCAAAAAGAAATTTGATGGTTTGATTGAGGTGAGAGGCGATTAACTCCTGATAAACAGGGTTTTGAAAAAGATTATCTTGCATAGGCTCACTTTTAATGAATTCTTGTATTTCCCATGAAAACGGGATTTGTAATCTTAAATTCTATCATATGATTCAATAAAAAAACCCTATACTATCCTCAAATAAGTATATTTACTAGTTTTAAATTGTTAAATTCTACACATAATGTTAAAAAGATCTATTTTTCCTAAATCCTTATCAGTAAAGATATATATCTTTACTGAAGTCTTACTCTACAATCACTCTAGAGTTTATTGTTTGAATAGGTCTATTGTTGGGGTGCTCCATGATAGTCAAAAATTTGGCTACTTGATCTTTGGATATAGTTACAGGGGTTTTGAGTACAATCCATCTAACACCCTCTGTACATGGTGGCGTAGTCAATGATCCATTAAATCTATAATAATCTTTGTTCTTGGGCAAAAGAGATCCTGCTGCATCTTTGAGTTTGATGGATAGTTTCTCATTGGCTATTTTGGGCATATGATTCCATATCTTCTCTAGCTGCTCATTCTTCTCTCCATCTTCAAACATGAGAGCCAAAACAGCGATATTACCATCTCTATCCAAATGCACGAAGTGCGCCTCTAAGGGAAATGATTTTCCTTCGATATGGTTTTCACTAGGTGCATGAAAGTGAAACTGCTTGAGATCAAATGCCATACCATCTATAGACAAACTACTACCTGGCTCCATATTTACTTGAATAGTATGACCATTGTTCAAAATATCAGTTGATGACCTAGTGTATACAGGAGAGATAATCTCAAGATCTGCATCTAGTGATGATGCAACATTGATAGGTGATTGGTTTTTGCCCATCCCACACATTTCGTTGTCTGGTGATAGTGAAGCCCACTTATCAGGTGAACCATGTCCCGTATATCCCCAATGTGCCTTTTGTGTCTCACTTGCCATCAATACAGAACCAAATAGAGCTATTGCAACAGTAGCACTAATAAGTGTAGATATAATCCTCATGTAAATCCTTAAAGTTAAAATATTTTACATTATAATTATATTTTATTAATGTATAGATAGAATCTATATTAATTTACTTTAGGGTCAGGTGTCTACCCATAAATACCGCGTTACTTCACCTTGTGTATAGCCATCATTTAGTGCTTTGATAATAGCAGAGCTTCTTAATATTATTTCTTTGATATTAATATTATTAACCCAACTTCAAGAAATTTAACTTATAATTTATGCTGTATAGCTTAAATATATGGAGGATACAAATGCTCAAAAAAATACTCTTATCTCTACTACTATTGACTGCACTGCTCAATGCCACTGCTCCCACGCAGGAGAGTGTTGCGAAGCTTTATGTTGCGACCTTTGATCGGGCTCCTGATGCTGTAGGGTTGACCTATTGGCTTGATGACTCTGGTCTGAGTTCGGAACAGATCACTATGAGTTTTTTTGATCAGGAGGAGACTCAAGAGAAGTATCCTTCTGGGACGGCTACTAGTCTCTTTGTGGAGACGGTCTATGTCAACCTTTTCAATCGAGCACCCAATGATACGGGGTTGGAGTATTGGATAGCAGAGCTTGATTCGGGTAGGATTTCAAGATCGGTCTTTATCCTCGCTGTTATCAATGGTGCATTAGGGGATGATGCGGTTATCTTGGAGAACAAGATGATAGTTGGACTTGCTTTTGCAAATGCTGGATACTCTAGTATTACTTTTGCAAAAAGTATTATGTATGAGGTGTCGGAATCTCCAGCTAGTGTAGATAAAGCTCTAAGTATTATCGAAAATAAAAAAGCTGATGATAGTCGAAAAGATAACGCTTTTCAGCTCAATATAGAACTTTCTGGAAGTTTACAAAATCCTGCCTTTTCACCAAATGGGAATTTTATCTTATTTACCAATTTTAGAAATGGATACAATCAAGAACCAGCAGATCTTTACACATATAACCTTCAGACAAAAGTACTTACTACCCTTGTCTCAAATAATTATGGCAATATAAACCTTCCAGGATCAGTATGGAATAATTCCATTAAATCTATTATTTTTTCTTCTTCAATTGGACTGCACGATGAGATTTATATTATTAAGGAAAATGGATTGAATGGAAGTGAAATCCAAATAACCAATAGAGAAAATACTGTTGCTTATGAACCATCATTCAACCCAGATGGACAATGGATAGTTTTCGAATCTCACCCACTGGATGTGGAAGAGAGCGGTATTATTACTAAATACAAAATTGATGGAAGTTCTTCATACATTCAACTAACCTCATCGAATAGTGATTGCCGTCAACCAAATTGGTCTCCTGCAGGAGATAAAATTTTATATCAGAAATTTGAGAACAACCAATGGGATATTTGGATTATGGATACTGATGGAACTAATCAATTTAAAGTAACTTCTGGATTAGGTGACAAAACAGATGCATCTTTTACACACGATGGACGATATATTGTATTTAGTGCTGACTTTGAATTTGAATATGCAAATATCTATCAAATTTCGATAGCTGGCGGTACACCACGGCGTCTTTCTTATTATGCTGGTTATGATGGAGCCCCTTCTGTGTCACCAGACGATACAAAACTTGTTTTTGAATCCTCCGATGGTGATCCTGATGATTCTGAAGGTAGCACAATCTGGATGATAGATAATCTATAATACAGGAGAGATAGCAAAGCCCATAACTATCGTTTACTGATCAACTTAAAATGATACTGTTGTTTTAATACAAAATGATGTAAAATATAAAATTATTCATCCAAGGCATAGTAATGAATTTGTACACGAAGTAAACTTTATGGATAGTGAAATTGATGGGATTCCACTTATACTTAAAGATTTTAGAGAGTTTAAAAGGATAAAAAATGGATGTTTTAGAACTAAAAGGTTTAAGTTCACAAGAAGCAGAAGATAGATTGAAAATATATGGTTTAAATGAGTTAAAAACAAAAGAAGAGAGTTGGCTATCTAGACTTCTTCATCGTTTTTGGGGACCTATTCCTTGGATGATTGAGGTTGCTGCTGGACTTTCATATTATGCTCATAGGTATGAAGACTTAACTATTATTTTAATTCTTCTTTTTGTAAATGCATTTGTTGATTTTTATCAAGAATCAAAAGCCCTAAGTGCTATAGCTGTTTTAAAAGATAAACTAGCACGCTTTTCACTTGTTTTTCGTGATGGCAAATGGAAAAAGATAGAATCAAAGTATGTTGTTCCAGATGATATAGTAAAACTTAAAATTGGTGATGTTGTTCCTGCAGATGTAAAACTTTTGGATAGTGATGACTTTTTAACTGTTGACCAATCTGCACTTACTGGTGAATCTCTTCCAGTTATCAAAAAAGCTGGTGAAAATATTTATGCGAATGCAATTATAAAACAAGGAGAGATGCCAGCTATTGTAGTAATGACTGGAGAAAATACTTACTTTGGGAAAACTGTTAATCTTGTTGCAAAAGCAGAACATGAACAAAAAAGTCACTTTCAAAAAATGGTAATAAATGTTGGTAATTTTTTAATCGCTCTTACCGTTGTAATGATT
>QMKU01000069.1 GCA_003646525.1 Campylobacterota bacterium | reverse complement strand
AGGTGTGCCTAGTATCAACAGAACAGCTAATAGTAGGCAAATACTGACGGGTGTAGTAGACCTAAACAATACACCTGATTGGAAAATATCCAACATACTTGTTGTTAGTCATGGTGACGTTGGTGAAGCGTGCGGGGCTAATTCAGCATTAGAGGTAACATTTCAATGACATTTCAACATATACCTAGATACAATGTTCAATTTAGTGCTAATGATGTAACGTCTATGTGGCGCAAAGGTGGTATACATGTGTTACATGGATTGCAAGTAACACAAACAGACACAACTATAACAATTGGAGAAGGTTCAGCACAACTTGATGGTACATCGTTCACTAACACTAAAGATGTAGTATTCAATGTACAGAGATTTGATGGTGTGGTGTATGTTGTGTTCCTTATAAGTAATAGAACTAACTTACCACAAACTACATGGACACCAGAAACAATAACAGATAGTATATTGATATTTCCTAATAACCTAAGTGACTACGGAGGTGTTAAGTCTATACCACCAATGTCTACACGTTTTGCTGTAGCTGTTATTGCTGACAGAGTAACCAACATTGAACCTATACTACTTAATCATAGGAATGTTAATGGCTTGTATTCATTCCCTATGTGGAGTGTTGACAATGAAAGTAACGAGTATTACTATCCAAGCGGTTATAACTTAGTATATGCTATGCGTAACCTAACACACTACTATGGATTAGGTATAGGTGTGGATATTCCTTTAACAGTATTTAATTCTATATCTATGGAAGGGAATCTTAGTAGGTACGCAAACGAAACGAACATATTACAATTAGGTATTAGTATATCTACTATAGGTACAGTAGAAGGTAATGTTGAATATAATGACATTGAGATACCACTCGCTGGTAATCTGTTAAACTTCCCTATTGAAGCCCATCATCTTAGGTGTACATACACATTAGGATTTAGAAAGTTTGAGCGTTACCTGTTAATATATGGTAACTACTTTTGGGATAATGGCGATGTACATGAGATGGCAGGTCAACTATATACTGGTGACTATAACTTTGGTATTGGCAGTGTGGGACATATAACATCTTTTGCAAAGACACCAATGTCTGATTTCAGATTGAGAGTTAGTTAATAAGGAGAGATACAATGAGCAATGTAGTAAAGCAAGAATTATTCGCAATGACACATGATTGGGAAGATGTGGGTAATGTACAAGTACCTAAAGGTATGTTGTATACAGAGTACAAAGGTGCTAACCCTAATGGTAGTGAGTGGGACTTAGGTAGTCCAGAAGCTATCCACCTAGATAGCTTACTATTACCACCTGATGAACTCTACTTACTTAACGAAGTAGACACATGTTATCATGCGTTCTCCAACACTGCACACAAGTTTAAGTTATGGTGGCCTAAAGTAGAGTTAGAGGCTGGGGAGTACAAGATAGAACTTAACTTGTGGGGTGACTATGTTGGTGTAGGTGAAGACAAACCACCTGTTGAAGACGCAGAGCATACACAGGTTGTAGTATTCTTTGTAGAACACAACAAGGCTGGTAAGTTTGTGTGTAGGAATTGTGAAGACAGTGTATCACATATCAGCACATTAGAAGGTGGTGCATATGATATTGGTTTTGATGTGTTTGTGCAATGGCCGCAAGGTAGTGATGCTTGGGCTAATGGTATGTTCATTCAGTCACTTACACTAACTAAGTTAGATGTAGAAAGATATACTGTGCGTGTAGTTAAGTTGGGACAAGAGTCTACTATTAAAGCTACACATGATGCGCTTAATTATGTGTTTGAAAAGAAACGCACACTTGCATACTCTACAGATGACTGTGTTCGTATGATGGAGAATGAGTTGGCTAATGAGAGCAGTTATGTAGAGATGATTGACACAGACTTACCTAGCCAACAAGAAGCCATTGCTACATTTGAGGCTTTAGGTATTAAGTGGGCAACACTTCATCTATAGTTAATTAAGGGAGTAGGGTCTTTGTGTGGTCGCCACTATGCAAAGATAGGTAGGTTTAATTGCTCGCCTACCGTTCCTACTCCCTTAAAAGGGCAAAATTTCAAAACATAGCGACGTTCTAAGGTTTTATAGGTACTATAACATACCTACGCTAAAATAATCAGTGTGACGCTTCTTGAGAGGCTTCCTAGTGGTTATTATTTGTATAGCTACCCTATAACACCTATAAAACCTTAGAGCGGCACACAGAAGACAAAATATGCCCATTTGTGGCGTATGGAGAGCAAAATGTACACAATTATAGTCACAAAACTACCACAAGAGGCTGGTAATGAGTTGGCACAGGTTTATGTGGAATATGCTAACACTTATAAGAGAACATTATCATACTCATTAGATGACACCCTACGTCTAATGAAGAACCCTATGGGTAATGAACGTAGTTACGTTGAGATTGTTAATCCACAAGACTTATCACAACAACAAACTATAGAAGAGTTAGACAAACAAGGTATTGATTGGGTAGAGTTAGACTTAACTCCAGATTTTGAAGGTCAATTACTTAACTTAATACCAAACTATTCACAAACTAATCCACAGTGGGCTGATTACCCATTAGGTGATGGCAGTATTCCTAGTAAAACTATAGGTAACTGGGGTTGCTTAGGAACTGTGTACACATCAATGGCACAGTATATGGGATTATGTACAGATAATCCACAAGAGTTTAATGATAGGATGGTACATTGTGGTGCTATGTCTGGTGTATATGTGCAACCTGCGGCATTACGCACTTGTTTTCCTAATGAAGTAAGTTATCAAGGTTGGTACACTACTGATATAGTTAATTGGGTTAAGGCACAGATAAGTAAGAATGTACCTGTACCAGCCCGTGTAGACTTAGACTCTAGTGCAAACTACACACAACATTGGGTATTGATTATTGGTTACGATATAAATGATAATTTGATTATTGCAGACCCTTACCCATATGAAGCAACTGTTAAGTATCAGGTAGACACTATCTATGACCATATCCATGAGGTTCTTATCTATGATTACAAAGACGAAGAAATAGAACCTACGCCACCTACAGGCAATACAATAGACTTAGCCCCATATTTTACTACAATAGGTAACAGTCAATTGTTTGAATTACAGACTAAGATTGATGGTGCATCACAAGGGCAAGAGCGGTTACAGTTACAGATGAGTGGTGATGTATCGTACATCACCAAGAACACCTTATTTGAACAACTCAAAGTGACAGATAATCATATACAACGTGGTATTGATACGTCACCTAATGAGCATGATTATTATGTATTAACACAGGACAATGGTGAGTTACTTGTAAACTGGATGGCTCGTTACATGCGTGTGGGTGAGACGTTTACTAGCACACCTAATGTAACGTCATACAATAAGACTAATTGTGGTGTAACACAATCAACACAAGCTACTACAGACTACTTAACATTAGATGCTGTGTATGATACATTTGATGGCTTTAATGGTATTGTGTTAGGAAGAACGATTGCTGTAAGTTGGCGTAAGACAAGTAATGTAAACACTCCACCTATTGAAGTCTACTATTTCACAGATGGGTTAGGGCTTACTGGTTGGGGTGAAGACAGTAGTGGTAAACAAGCAAGAGTGTCTGAGATACATGGAGTAGGACAACGCCCTGATAACATTAAGGACTGGTATTGTATTCCGCAAGAATGGAGATTGTAATGGATAAAGACATAAGTATAGCTCTTATGATTGCTGTAAGTGTAAGAGTATTTGTGGACTTAGCACAGTTCTTTGCTTGGGTTGTGCGTAAGTATGACGAACGTAACAAGTAGGTAAACGCAAAAAAGGCTACAGTGTAAGTTTTAATTTACACTGTAGCCCTTTGTTTATCTGCGTGTTCTCTTTTTCTTTGCCTTTCTCTTACTTAACTTAACTTTCTTTGCAACGTGGTTACTAAACTTACGTTTACGTTTATGTTGTGTTGGTTGCATAAGTTCTATACTTTCTTCTTTTGTTAATTTCATTTTACTTTTACTCATAATGTCTCCTCAGTCTTTCAAACTATTTAATACTACGATTGTTTCAACAGTACCGTCAAGATGTTCTAATGTGCTAAACGCTATTGTTAAACGCATCTATTGATTGTTGTGTAGCATTAAGTAACATATGATTCAATCTCCGACAGTGGCAATGATATTGTGATATATGGTGCTGTGTTAATATCTCTTACAGTCGCAATAAAGTGTATCCGATTAACTTTATTAGAATTATCTATTACCACTCTACCACCATAATCTAATAGATTCATCAACTGATTATCTGTTAAGTCATATTTATTTATACAACGCGAAACAATAGTTGCTACTCTGTCATTCATACTAAGCATCATATGCCTCTCTACGCCACAAAGCACAAACAAAACCGTTCACATTAGTTGTCTCATGCTTAATTTTATACATCATATGCCGTCCTCCCACAATCTTTAATGACCTAACTCTACCTACATTCATCAAAGACACTTTGGGAACTAATGTAGATACTTTACGCATCATACCAGTTTGTGTCATTACATAAGCATCGTGATGTAGTACAATTGTTTTACCAGATGTTGTTGCTATTAGTACACCATCTCCAGTATGACTATTGATTGTATCCTTTATTCCAAGTCGTTCAACATAAACATTACATATCATTGGACACCCGCAGTTGGATATATTTGTAATGTACTCATAAATAACTTACTTTTCGAGTTGTCTCTTATATATTGCTCTAACTTAGCCAACTCATCAAGAAGACCTGCATATGTGCATGGTACTAATGCCCATTCCTTTCTGCCTTCCTTAAATCCAACACCAAAGAAGTCTATAGTGTACTCAACTATAGACTTATCATTAGATTGAGTCCTTAGTGTTAAATCTATAGAGTATTCTTGTTTCCTCTTTATCTTAGCTGTTATTGTTGTCATTCTTACTCTCCTTTTCTTGCTCTTCCATCAAAATCAAATCTAAGTTTTCTACACTTATTTGATGTAGTTCGCCATCAAGAACAACGTATAACATATTACTACGTTGTTCTTGTATTAAGTGACTATCGTGATATATTGTATTATTCTGTGTCATACATACCCTCGTTTACATCCTCACCAGTATCCCATACATCTTCTTCTTCCATGTTATTGCTCCTTTATAAACTTCCAAATAGATTGATAAATATCGACATACCAACAGCACCTACAACACAACCACCTATGACTAATGTAAGCATAACTATACAACCCCAAAATCTGTACAGCTTCCTACGTTCTTCTATTTTGTTTGTCATTATGCAATCTCCATATTGGTAACATCAACATAACAAGCATTTCTATCTCAATACCATACGGTAAGTTAGTATTGAACATAACTAACATACCATTAGGTAATTCAATGCGTGCTTTTCTGTTCATAGTTGTGGCTGTAAAGTTATGCACTAGAAAATGATGTGATTCTAGTGCATGTCTGTAGTCGTGTGGCATAGAGTTGAACATTAACAACAACTGCTCAACTGTAGCACCACTTTCATTTAATAATACATTGCACTCTTCACTAATTTCAAGTATCATAATTCATTTGTATCCATATTCCATTTATGTAAGGGTTTTTCATTATCTAACAACTTCCAACGTGTTCGTGTGTTACCATCCACTGCAAATGTCATAGGAATAGGTATATGCTCATTAACTAGCATGTAATTATTCAACATGGTACGCATCATTGTTTCAGCCACAATTTTAGAATCTTCTATACGATGGTATACGGCTAATTCGTCATGTAAATGCAATGCAACATGAAACCCCATATTAGTTAATTCTGCATAACTCTTATTAAAGATATATGCTTCTGCTGATGATATTGGATGATTGATAGCTTGGTTAGATAACCTTGAAGTTATAGCTGGAAATGTATGTCTGTATCCAAAGATATTATCAACAAATAAATCTCGTTTAGCATCATTAACTATACCCATACCCCACTTAATGTACTCTGGGTATGTGTCATAGAAACTTTGATGTAATAGTGCAGAAATTTCTTTAGGCACATATGGCATCTTGGCTTGTAACCCAAATATAGTTTGTAAGAAAATCAAACCGAAGTTTGTATTTTTTGCTATCCTTCTTGCTAAACTTGCATCATCCTTTAAGTATTGTGGTAAGTATTCATACACACCACTTAATGTTTTATCATGTAAGTCTCCATGATTATTGAACACATCTAACATGACACTATCTTGACTTAATGCACCAGCCAATCTAAGCTGTGATGCTGCTCCATCAATGTGTGTAAAGGCAAATCCTTTTTTAGCTACATATGATTGTCTTATAAATCTACCAGCAGCAGTCTTGGGTATTGTTTGAATTGCTGGACGTTTACATGATGTTCTGTACACAACAGTGCCAGCTATGTTATACTCAGGATAAACATAATAGTCTTTATCTATCATGCCATACACATTATTTACATAACTTGTTTGTATCTTCTTATTTGACCTAAAATCTGTAAGTAACTCTAATAACTTACGCTGGGAATCAGTTAAATCATATGTAGCTAACTTCTCCAACACTGGCCTTGCAGTACCCATCTGTTTTTTATATCTAGGGAAGTTTAATGCTTGAAACAATTCAGACATTTGTTTAGTACTGTTTACATTAAGTTTAGGTCTTCCAACCATTGTACGAATTGTGTGTTGATTAAGTTGTATAAGTGGTTGTAATTGACTTCGTGCAGTGTCTCCTAACCATTTTATGTCTATATATCTACCATGAAACTCATTCCTTGCTACGGCATTAAGGAAAGGCATATCCACACTAAAAAATGTGTCAACCATATGTAATTTTTGAAGTAAATTAAACAAATCCAATGCAAGACGTAATGTACCAACACCATCTAGTGCCGCATATGGATAGAATACTTCTCTTGGTATTCTATCATACTTAGCTTCTTTTGTGTGTACATCTTTGTAGATAAATT
>QMKU01000068.1 GCA_003646525.1 Campylobacterota bacterium | reverse complement strand
TCTTTGAGATCCATACATTTTGATTCATCATTTACTAAAATATGTCTTGCACTTGCTGTTGCCATCTGTTTTCCTTTTGTTTATTATTTAATAATACCAAAAAATAGATACTTGGAGCAGGGACTTTAGTCCCATAAAACGGGACTAAAGTCCCTGCTCCTAAATATTTAACTTTCGTAGTTATTTTAGTTCTATTTCTTAGGGTACTTTTATGCATTGAAAAAATACTGTTGTGCTTCTTTTTTCTCTGCAAAGGGAGAGATGCTAAATATTTCATCTCCTCCTATCTCTACCTCGTAGGTTTCACTTGCGCTACTTCGCGCATAAGTCATTGCAATTTTAGCAGATAGAGCTTTGTCTTTGGCTGTTGCAGTACTACTCAACAGTGAAAAAGGACCAGCTATGGGAAGTTTGACTGTCATATATTTCTCATTCTCGATACTCTGTAGACCCTCGTTGTCCTCTTGGTTTCTGCCAACGATCAGTTTGGCACCATCTGGAAGTCTGAAGTGTCGCCCATATTTGAGTAGGTCGATATCTGCAACAGTGAGATCATCATGAGCTATAAACTCTCTCAGGCGACCACTGAAATGCTCTTCTGTCAGTAAGCATCCTCCTCCTGGACTCTCATAGTCTTCCCAATCATACGCCTCTGCCAAAGCAAGCTGTATCTCTCTACTCCTACCTGAAATATCATACAATTTTTCTCTATCGATCCAACCCTCTATCTCGGGAGTTGTGGGCTCCATCAGTTTGGCAGACATCGGACGCACGATCAGCTTATCCTCTTTGTCCTCTGCTAGCTTGGTCACTTGCCTGATCGCATCAGCTCTTTGGCTCATCGGTCTTTGGCCTACTACTTCACCCGTGATCAAAAAAGAAGCACCATACTTCTCCATCAGCCCCCTCGCTACCTTGAACATATATCCATGACAATCAATACAGGGATTGAAATTTTTACCATAGCCATACACAGGGTCAAAAAGTATCTTCTGGATATACTCTTCACGCACATCCACGATCTCCATCGATGCACCTGCCTGCTTGGCTCGTTCTCTCATCAGGTCAGACATATCCTTCGTCCCCCCAAATCCCGTCTTGATATGAATGGCGACGACATCAATACCCTGATCTGCGATCACTTTGATCGCCAACATACTGTCCAATCCTCCGCTAAATAGTGCTAAAGCTCTCATAAGCTACCAACTCCCCTTTTTTTAATCTTGGAATTATATCCATTTTTATTTTACGCATCAGAAAACTCTTTTTGGCATAAGAGAGAGAGTCGTCTTTTGGAATCCTCTGATACTCTGCCGTATAGTAGCTAGTAAGCATCCATAAGAGACTTTTTTTTAACTCCTCTTCATCCATTGTCCGAATCGTATCGTCTATCGCTAACCCCCTCAAGAGAGGGTCTTCTCTCTCTTCTCTCAAAAGTGCTTCAAAAAGATTTCGATTGCTACCAAATATATTGCTATCGATCACATTGAGTACTTCATCGATCAGTGTAGGTTTTTCGAGTAGCGTCTTGAAGATACTGAGGTGTTCGATATCTTCTCTCTTTTGGCTAAAACTCTCACGGACATTGAATAATTTGACATTTTGAGAGAAGAGTGAAGGAGAGAGTGAGAGATAAGTTGCTGCTGTAGGGATATAGGCATCCTGCATTATTTGGCTCAACGAAGATAGGAAGCTCTTGACTGCTGCGAAAGCAACCTCTTTGGCACGAGGATCAGAAAGGTCATAGGAGTGGGAAATGGCTTCGATCACAAAGGGAATCAGTGGATTTGCTTCCCTGAGCAGTTTTGCCACCGCTTCACTCTCTCCCTTGGCGATCATATCCGCAGGATCCTGACCATCAGGGAAGAGCACGACACCCCCATCAAATCCACCAGCACTCAGCATTTGTGCTGCCTTGAGTGCTGCTGCTATACCTGCTTTGTCGCCATCATAGGCGAGTATGATTTGGGGATTGCCTTTGCGCAGGAGAGGGAGGTGTTCGGCTGTCAATGCCGTCCCAAGTGTCGCTACCGCTTCTTTGAAGCCTGCCTGATGGAACATAATCACATCCAGATAGCCTTCACAAACGATAAGTTTTTTGGAAGCATAAATTTTCTCTTTGGCACGATGGTAGCCATAGAGAAGGCGTGACTTGTTAAAGAGTTTGGTTTGGGGTGAGTTGATGTATTTTGCAGGATGATTGCTTAGGGTTCTACCGCCGAACCCCACGATGGCACCATTGGATGAGTAGATCGGAAAAGTAATCCTCTCGACCAATCTAGCATAAAGCTCACCCCGTTCTCCATGCGCGATGATACCTGCCTCTTCTGCCTGAGGCAAAGGAAAAAGATTGCTACTGAGAAAATGCATCACCTCTTGGCTTTTGCTCACATATCCGATCTCAAAAGCCTCTATTGAACTGTTGCTAATCCCCCGTTCATGGAGATATTTTTTGGCAGTTTCATTGAAGTCTAGATTTTTCACATACCATTTTTGTACAGATTTCAACACTCGTTTGGATTCACTATAGTCACTACTGCCTTGAGTATATTGCAGTGAGAAGTTATAAAGAGAAGCAAGCTTTTCGATCGCTTCAGGATAAGCAAGCTTCTCTATCTCCATCACAAACTTGATAGCATCTCCACCTACGCCACAACCAAAACAGTGGTAAATTTGCTTGGAGGGGCTGACGACAAAACTAGGGGTTTTCTCCCCATGAAAGGGACAATTAGCTTTGTAGTTGGCACCAGATTTTTTTAACTCTATGTAGTTTCCCACTATATCAACGATATCAATACTACTTTTGAGCGATTCTATGGATGCATTATCTATCATAAAAGACATTATAACCAAAATGGGAGAAACCCTGAGGTATAATACGAAAAAATTTAACTCAAGGCTACCCACAGTGGATAGTATTCTTCCCTCTTATCGGGATCCCCTTTTTAGTATTATGCTTATCATTACTTTGAGTTTGGTGATCTCCATATCGACCTATGTGTGGAGTATCTACCGACAGCAAAAAGAGAAGAGTACTTTGCAAAAATTTCTAGAGAAATTTGAAAGTGCTGAATGTGCGCTTGATACCACTATGATGCCTTTCGATTCTGCGATGTTCAAGCCTCTAGCACTGCTAGCCAAGGCCTTTGAAAATAGCGGTGAATACCATAAAGCAATTAACATCTATCTCTATCTCATTCGACACACCAATAACCCAATAGACAAGAGTGGTCTGATGGAGAGGCTCGGGCAAACCTATCTACATGCAGGTTTTTTAGAGAGAGCTAGAGCGATTTTCTCTGAAATACTGCACAAACAACCCCGTACACCACGCATCCTCTACGAGTTGGGAACGGTTTATGAAATGCTACGCAAATATGACAAGGCACTCGAAGTGATCGAGCCTTTGAGGACACAAGGGGAAGAGACGGAAGAGTTGGAAAATTTTTTAAAATTTGAAATCATCTCTTCTAACAAACAGATCTCGGAGGAAGAGAAAGTCAATACGCTACTCGATCTTCTCAAAACAGAACCAGCACTCTATCGTCCCATTCTCGGTCTGCTATTTAAACTTAAGAAGCCTGAAGCTTGGAAATATATTGACAAAAAAACACTGCATCCTATCTTGGATATTCTCTGGTTTTTGCCCGATTCACAACTCGATTTGGATATAATCTCTCAAGATGCAAGACTCAGCGCTATTTACTTTGCCAAGGGCTATCTGAAACAGTCACCTCAGAAGAGTGGTATTTTTGCGATTGATATGCTTGTTGCCGCCAGGATCAGCGGATTTGAAGAGGGAGATCTGCTCTTTAGCTATCTTTGTAGAAAATGCAAACAGAGCTTCCCTGTTCCCTTTATACGGTGCCCCAATTGTCTGGCACTCAATACGATAGAAGTCGAGGAAGATATTGCAGAAAAGTACACACAAACAAATTACTCTCTACTCTGATGTCTCAAGTCTCGGCAAACAAGAACTTAATATAGAAAGAAGGAGTCTCTCATGCTAAGGTATCAAGAACTTGAAAAAAGAGTAGGTTACATCTTTGACAACAAACAGTTGATTATCGAAGCTCTCACGCACAAAAGCTATAAAAAACCTTATAATAATGAACGACTTGAGTTTTTGGGTGATGCCGTCCTCGACTTGATTGTGGGCGAGTTTCTTTTTCATAAATTTCCCAATTCTGACGAAGGTATTCTCTCAAAGATAAGAGCTTCTCTCGTCAATGAAAGTGGCTTCACTCAGATCGCACAAAAAATTAATCTAGGTAGCTTCATCTATCTCTCTCCTGCTGAAGAAAACAATGGGGGACGCACGAAGCCTTCACTGCTCTCCAACGCATTTGAGTCTATCATAGGTGCTATCTATCTCGAAGGTGGTCTCGAAATCGTCAGAGAAATCACAGAGAGGTTATTAGATGAGACACATCAAAAAATTGACTTACAATCACTCTCCAGAGATTACAAAACAGCACTTCAGGAGTTGACGCAGTCAACCCATGGTACCACACCGACCTATACCCTCCTGCGCTCCTTTGGTCCTGATCATAAAAAAGAGTTTGAGATCGCTATCATACTCGATGATCGGACTATTGCAACGGCACAAGGCAAGAGCAAAAAAGAGGCTCAGCAAAAAGCAGCAGAAATTGCGCTAGAAAAATTGAAACAGAATAACTAAGGAGTCACATGAATACATTTGGGAAAAAACTAACGCTCACAACCTTTGGTGAATCTCATGGGAAAGCATTGGGATGTATCCTCGATGGTGTTCCTGCTGGTCTAGTCATAGATGAAGCCTTCATCCAAAGTGAACTCAACAGAAGAAAACCAGGCAAAAGTCCTCTGGAGACAGGTAGAAAAGAGGATGACAAGGTTGAAATTCTCTCAGGTACTTTCGAGGGCATCAGCACGGGAACACCTATCGCAATGGTCATCTTCAATACCAACCAAAAAAGCAAAGATTATGACAATATAAAAGATCTTTTTCGTCCAGGACATGCTGACTTCACCTATTATCACAAGTATGGTATCCGAGACTACCGTGGAGGAGGGCGCTCTTCGGCGAGGGAGACAGCCGCCCGTGTCGCAGGAGGTGCTATTGCCAAGCTGATGCTCTCCCAACTCGGTATCAATATCATGTCAGGAGTCTGTGAAGTAGATGGTATCAAGGCAGAAAAATTTGATTTTGACCATGCAAGAAAAAGCAAAATGATGGCACTTGATCCTGATAGGGAAAGTCAGCAAGAGGAGGCGATCCTCGATGCAAAACGCCAGCATGATTCTGTAGGAGGAGTGGTACTGACTCGTGCGACTGGTGTACCGATAGGATTGGGCGAACCACTCTACTACAAACTCGATGCCATATTGGCTGAGGCGATGATGGGGATCAATGCCGCCAAAGCTGTCGAGATCGGTGACGGTATTGCCACGACACATATGAAAGGTTCGCAAAACAACGACCCCATCACCCCAGAAGGTTTTGCAAGTAACCATGCTGGCGGTCTATTGGGAGGTATCAGCAATGGAGATACCCTGATCGTAAAAACACATTTCAAACCCACACCCTCTATCTTCCAAGCGCAACAAACAATCACCAAAACAGGGGAAGCAGTGACATGTGAACTCAAAGGCAGGCACGATCCTTGTGTTGCTGTGCGCGGAGCTGTTGTCTGCGAAGCTATGATGGCACTTGTACTCGCTGATATGGCGTTATTGGGATTGGGCAAAAAAATGACACATCTCACGGCACTCTATCTGGATCCAAAAACAGATCATACCCAAAAATAAAATTAAATGAAAAAGGAAATTAAATGAAGAAAATTCTTATCTTACTCGCTGTGCTCCTCATCGGAGGGGCAGGCTACTACTTTGGTTTTGGTGCCGAAAAAGCAACAGAAGTACTAAAATCAAGAGTCAATGTAGAACTGCAAACCCTTCAGGGGAATGGCTTTGAAATCCAAGATCGAAAGATCGAAGCAAAAAAAGAGCATTTTATCCTTCACTATAGCGATCCAGTCAAAATCAGTCACTATTTCAAATCAAAAAATGTCGATCTAGCACTTGAAGATGCTCAGATACTAAAAGGTATGAAAATAGGGGTTGACCTCTCTTACCTTGATGGTGTCTACAGTGCACTATCTGCTGACCTCTATCCTGTTGCTTTTCCCTCTTCTATCCTTCAGGAGGCAGAAGCAGAAGAGAAAAAAATGATGAAAAAAATTATTCAAGAGAAGATTTTTCTTGCCCATATCGATATCAATAAGCTTTTTTCAGCATTCAAGGGCTATCTCAAAGATATCGATACAACCTTTGAGAGTGAAGATCCATTGAGACTACGAAGCGAGGGCTTCACCTTCTCAGGTGCCTTTGATGGTAAGTTCCTCACCTCATCATCCAATGAAATTAAAAAGCTGAGCATCAGTAGCAAAAGCGGTATAGTGTTTGATATCGAAGATCTCAAAGGAGAGTATGAACAAAGTGCCAAGAGTCTCTATGATTTCAATACAGAGTACAGTATCAAAAAGATACTCCTGCGTGATGAGAGTAACCAAGGTGCGACGATCAAGGATCTTGTCTTCGCATTTTCTGGCAAAGCAAAAGATGGTCTCGCCTCCTCTGACTTCTCTCTCCATGCCAAGAGTGCTGATATCAATGAGCCTCGTGGCAAACGATTTCTTGAAGATGTTGTCAGCAAAGCTTCACTGGAAAATCTCTCCATTACCGCACTAGAGAAAATGGAACAATTGGATGAAAACGACACAAAAGGGTTTGATGAAGCAGTGCAAGAACTTTTTGCCAAAAATATCACCCTCAAAGTAGATGAATTTTCAGCCAAAAAAGTCAAAGAAGGTGATAGTGGGAAAATGATTGATGGGTTCTCAGTCAGCTCCACCGTAAAACTCAACAAGATCACAAACTTCAAGCAACTAGAAGAGAATCCCTTTCTCTTGCTCGATATGATTGATGCGACGATGCATATGGAGTTTTCTGAT
>QMKU01000067.1 GCA_003646525.1 Campylobacterota bacterium | reverse complement strand
TCTCCAAAAGGCTGTCAAGCTTATGAGAGAGATGAAAAAGAGTGGAATACTACTACCAAGTGATGAGGGCTTTTTGGAGCAGTTTGAACAAATATTGGCCAATGAGAAGAAGTAAAGAGAGGATTATTACTAGCAGATCATCATTTGTGCGACATGGTCGCACCTAGGAACCTCCCAAAAACAAATCTACCCATCTTACTTGTCTTTTTGCTCCTAGTTAAATTCTCTCAATCGTCACATAGAATGACTATGCTCCTCTTGAGAGAATCTAACTAAAAACAAAAATCCTGCGTAATTTGGGTAGATTTGTTTTTGTACAATTCCCTACAGCATTGTAAACTATCTTTTATTGGATATGAAGGATGCCAAATATACCGCAGCTACTCCACTACCTACCATTGAAATTCTCATTCAAAAAAAGCATGATTAGGATTATTCCTACAGATACTTATATCTACTTATGATATAGTAACGGATTAAAAAGCTCATAATTTAAATATCACTAATAATATATTTATTATTAGATAAAAAAACTAGAGAGGTTGGAATGAGAAATTTTATACAGAAGAGTACTACTAAGATAATGCTACTTGTCATACTGATATTGGGAATAGAGATTAATGCTGAAACAACTAGGAATAGTGTCAAAATGCTTGAAGCATCTGAAGATATTAAGCTTATTAGTCAACAAATTTCAAAAGAGTATTTTTATCTTTTCCAAAATAGAGGAAAACAGGATATCTTGGTATCTAGTCTATATCAAACCGTTTTTGCACTAGATGAAAAAGTGAGACTTATCGCTACCATTACAAAGAGTGAAGATACAAGAAATCTTCTTAACTACCTTATCCTCAGTAGTGAACGGATTAGTGAAACTATTGCTCAACCTTATGATATGGAAAATGCTGCATTGATGCTTGACTACAGTGAAATATTGTTTGAAGGTGCTGAATCTATTGCACTTGAGTATAGTTATGTATTTTCCGAAGAAGAGAAGATGCTGATCAGTGTTAAGAATATGGCTTATCTGATCGAACGGATAACTAAATACTATATGGCATTTCAGGCAGGGCTTACAGATCTCAATAATATACGACAACTAAAATCAGCTGTTGTTGTTTTCGATGAAGAACTCTCTAAGGTCAATCAGTATCATTATCCTCCAGCAAATAAAAAAGATTTACAGATTATTAATCAATATTGGCCAATTGCAAAAAAATTATACCTCTCTTTGGAAAAAAGAAAACTGCCAAATATTCTTTATATTTCTTCAAATCATTTAGAAAATGTGATAGCAAAATTAAAACTTTTTCACACTAAAAATCAATAAGGACTAAAATGAAACTCGTAAAAAATAATTTCATAGAAACAGCTATTTTATTACCTATCGTAGCATTTCTTGCTATATCTGCATACTATTTTTATATCTCCTATACAAATTATAATCAAGCACAAAAATCTCTAGATTATGCTGAATATAAAGTCGATCTTGGCAAAGTGCTAAATCAACTAGGCAAAGAACAGGGGCTTATCTCTATTTATTTTGGCAAGGATGGAAAAACTGATTTTAAGCAAATCGAGAAGCAGTGGAAGCATACAGATGCTGCTGTAGACGAACTACATAATTTTGTAATGGAAAAAAGTTCCTATGCACTTTCGGCAAAACCTATTTTTGAAGCACTTAATACCATGAGAGAGGAGCGTTTAAAAATTAGTGTGTTAAATACTAGCTTGATTGATCTTTATTTCAAGGATGCCCTATCTAAACCAAGTCAAATCATAGTAAATGAGCTTCAGTCACTTGACAAGAAATACATGCTTAGTGACACTATAGCTTCACTATTAGATATCTATGGATCAATGACTTCTTTTAGAGAAAACAGCAATGCCGAACGAGCACTTGTATCCTATTTCATCAGTCGATCCCTGCCGATCGAGAGTAGCGAACTTGAATTCTGGGATAAGCAAATTGCCAAGAATTATATTCCAGACTATAGTCATCTAGAGCAGCAAGATGCAATATCAGAATTTATAGATACTGAGCTATATCATAACCTAGAAAATACTCTTCTTACAGAACGCATTGCAGTGCTAACAAACTCAGATAATGGTATCTTTACTACAAAATTAAAAAAATGGTACGATTTGCAAAGTTCAAAAATAGCACTCTTGGGAGAGGTACAAGCAAGTATTTTCGATACTGTTAAAATCAATATCAATCAACACATGAAGACTGAAAAAAGTGTAATGACGATCGCAATCATAGTGATCTTGATCTCCTTGCTTCTTGCGGTGGTCGTAAGAAATATCTTCTCCGGAATGGCTCGTGATACTCAAAACCTTGAAAATATTCTTGACAATATTTATACTGATTCAGATGCAGAAAATGAGTACCATCTCAAAGAGATGATAGCAAAACAGGACAAAGCAGAGATATATCAGTTTCTTGAGAAGATCATTCATGAGTCCAAAGAGAGCAAACTAATTGCAGAAAAAGCGAATGAAACCAAAAGTTTATTTCTTGCCAATATGTCACATGAGATACGAACACCACTCAATGGCATTGTCGGATTTACTAATTTGCTTAGTACGAGTAATTTAAATTCAGAGCAAGAAGAATTTGTCACGATTATTGAAAAAAGTTCAGAGAATCTACTTTCAGTAATCAATGATATTCTGGATCTTTCCAAGATCGAAAGTGAAAATATTGATATAGAAGAGATTGCATTTGATCCAATTATAGAGTTTGAAAGTGGGATCGAAGCCTATGCAGCAAAAGTCTCTGAAAAAAATATTGATCTTGGATTCTATATTGATCCAACTCTATCCAATAAACTTGAAGGGGATTCAAATAAAATCAAACAGGTACTTGTCAATCTAATCAGTAATGCTGTTAAATTTACTCCTGATGGTGGGCATATAGATATACTTATTGAAAAATTAGAGAGTTCTAAAGGGAAAGCAACGATACGGTTCTCTGTCAAAGATTCTGGCATCGGTGTTACAGAGGAACAGAAAACAAAGATATTTAAAGCATTTTCACAAGCTGATTCCAGTACTAATAGAAAATATGGTGGCACAGGATTGGGCTTAACTATTTCAGCAAGATTGGTTGAGTTAATGGATGGAAGTCTTGAGCTTGAAAGTGAATATGGAAAGGGTGCAACCTTCTTTTTTACGCTAAAACTTGAAGAGATACCATCCCTGACAGAAGTAGAGACATTTGATAATATAAATATCGGATATTATCTACCTCGCAACCATACTGCAAAACCATCTAGCCAATATGTAGAAAAATATATTACAGCTCTCAGTGATCATTCTACTATATTCGATACGATCCAATCATTAACATCATTGGAAACAAAAGAGCAACCAGACCTTCTTATCGTAGACTATGATCATATCAATGCTTCGGATTTGACACGCTTAAGTACTCTAAAGTCAAAAATATCACTATTAACAACTGTCAGTAAAAAAGATGAGATTAGAGCCTTAGATGTTGATATTTATAAAATTCTCTATTCTCCTATAAACTTTTCTAAAATAAAAAAATCTCTACTTGACTTTAGCGATACAGGGACTAAAATTATCAATGAGAGTCAAAAAAATAAATTCACCAACCTTAAAGCATTGGTTGCCGAAGACAATGTAATTAATCAAAAGCTAATTCAATATACGCTGGAAAATATTGGTATAGATGTGACCCTAGCAGACAATGGCAAAGAAGCTTTTGAACTAAGGACAACACAAGTATATGATATTATTTTCATGGATATTCAGATGCCCGTGATGAATGGCGTAGAGGCGACACATGCCATTCTCGCTTATGAAAAAGAGCAGGAAATTTCTCATATACCTATTATCGCTTTGACAGCAAATGCACTAAAAGGAGACGAAGAACGCTTCTTGTCAGAAGGCATGGATCATTATGTGTCCAAACCTATCAATCTCGATGCAATTGAAAATATCCTTGAACTATACTTTAGTGATAAACTCGTTACAGATAATAGTAGTTTAGATATAACACTCACTGGTGATTTAGAGATAATACTCCCTAGTGATTTAGATACACAACTCACCCCCAAAAAAGAGTCCAATGATATACTTTTATGCAAAGAGAAAAATGCTGACATGTTCATCTTTGATACACTTCTTCGGAAGATTGGCTACAGTGTTGATGGAGCCAAAGATATAAAAGAGCTTAAAGAAATGCTCCAAACCAAAAACTATACTTATGTTCTACTCGATAAAAATTTGCCAGGCTTATCTGAAGACAATGAGATAAGCCAGATGATGAAAGAGTTATCCGTACTTAGTATTTTGTTTGTAGAAAATATACATTATGTTACAAAATTTGATCGTAAGAAATATACGAATGTCGTCTTAAATATTGCAAATATACAATTTCTGCGTAATATTATTATGAAACTAAATCCACAACAATATGATGAGTATACGGCGTAAATACCCACTATCAAGATTATTACTAAAATTATTATCGTACACATTAGATGTTTGGAGTGTTTATTTGATGAATGTATCTCTCGTATGCGTATCCCACCGAGGACGGATGGGAATGAACTAGTATCTATATTTTGGTATTATTAAATCGGTATTTCTATGCCAAAAAAAACATACAAACCCGTATATCATCATAGCTGACCTCTTCACCTAGGGCTTCAAATATTGGTTTCAACCGCAAGTTACCATCTTCTGAGAAGTCCTCTTTTATGCTCTTGGCTTTTAGCTTTAATACCATATTACCTACTCGTTCAAAAATTTTATCTTTAGGTTTGTATTTGCTTAAATCTATCTCTGGATTTTCTTCTTTTATCTGTACCAAATGTTTGATGATAGTACCTTTAGCCAAGCCTCTGTTTTGTGCCAACTTGATAAGTGTATCTGACTTGGCTATGAGGTGTTTTGTCTTTAGGTGTGTAGGTGTGACATGTGCAGAGTGTGAGGGTTTGCCCTCTTTGATGTTTTGTATCTCTTCGTCTATCTTCTCTTTGTTTATTATTCCACCGAGCTGAGCAATATGACTTTTGAACATATTTTCTAAGTGCTCTTCTGACAATGCCTTCACAGTATCACCCGCTTTTTTAGATGCCTTCTTGATACGATCATCGACATGCAAGATAAGCGGATCTACACTCAATGCCATTGCATTTAGCCCCATCAAGCGTAAACCTTCTATGTTTTTGATACGCGAAAGTGCCACATACCCCTGCCCTGCCTCAAATGTTTTACTCAAGTCTATCTCTGCAGCATCGAGTGTCATGCCCTGTGATTTATGTATAGTGATAGCCCATGCCAAACGCAAGGGCACCTGTGAGACGGTCGCTAGGATCTTGCCACTATCATTTTCAAGTGACCACTCTTCAGGCTCCAGCTTTATCTTTTTCCCTTTTGTAGTTCTCACTATAGGCATGTTGTCTATCGGACTGAAACCGAGTACTGTTCCTGTAGTACCATTCATATACCCTTCTTCTGTATTGTTTTTTATGAAGATCACAACAGCACCTATCTTGAGTGCCAACTCTTCCAAAACCAGAGAGGATTTGAAGATCTTCTCTATGTTCCTTGCACTCCCCCTAGACTCATAAACAAACAGTTTAGGCGCACCGCCAAGTTTGTGCAATTCGCTCATGTTGATACGGTCTACATCCATATTATGTGTATAGAGTTTAGTAGGGGTGGCGGTGCTGAGTTCTTTTTCATGCCTGCTTGCTAGTAGTGCTTCCGAAGAAGCCGAAATCTTCCCTGACCGTATATCATCTAGTACCCTGATGAGCCTCTCATCATCTTGCCGAAACTTCTCTTGCAGGTAGCAAGTATGCAAGTCCAATGCTCTCCATGCTGGAGACTGCCATGCGAAACGCTTCTCTTTGGCTACTTTGGAGACAGGAGGCAACTGAAAGAAATCTCCCGATATCACGACTTGCACTCCACCAAAGGGGGCATCCGTACCTTTGAACCCACGGAGTATCAAATCCATAGAAGAAAATATCTCTGGCGAAATCATGGAGACTTCATCAATGATAAGAAGTTTGAGTTTGGAAAAACGAGATTTCAAGTACTTTTTGTCCAAGAGAAAATCAACATATCCCTCATCTATACTATCTCGTATCCCCAAGGCAAAAAATGAATGTATCGTCTGCCCACCCAAATGTGACGCAGCTATACCAGTCGGTGCAACGATAGTCGGGTAAACCCTGCGCTCTCTTAAGTACTGTGCATAGAGGTTGAGAAGATAAGTCTTCCCCGTCCCTGCTGAACCAGTAATAAATACATTTTTGCCTGATTTTAGTATCTCTAGTGCTGTTTTTTGTTTCATAGGAGTATTATAGCTTATGAGTGTAAATATCTAGGACTCTATTGCCCTCATCATCGAGATTGAGTTCTTTGAGTCCTAGATCTCTATACTTTTTACCTTTGTTGTTAAAAAGTACTTTGATATCTATCTGAGTCAACCACTCACGAATCTTTGTTTCATCCATAGACTCTATTTTATAGTCTACAAAATCAAACTCTATACTATTCTCTTTCATAAACTTTCTTGCTTTACCTACTGTCGAGCAGGTCTTTATGCCGTATATTGTCATATTATTCCACCTATTTAAAATTTTTACTCGCTCCCACCGTCTCGGTCAATGCCAATAAAATAAGCTTTTTTTGAATAAAACTTGTAGGGGTAGCCCTATGTGGCTACCCTAATTAGGGCAACCACATAGGGATTGCCCCTACGATAATTCCTTAATTCATTGGCATTGCCGTCTCGGTCAATACCAATGAAATTTCAGAACTTTAGGAACTTTAGGGTGTCTACCCACTACTTGACCTTAATATCATCTACTCATTCACTATTCACCAAAGCTTTAGGGTAACAACTTTTCAAATTTTTACCTATAATGATACCGACACTGAGCAACATTCAAGTTACCTTCTTTACCTTTATAAACTAATTAATGCTCAATCGAAATACGCCTAGCCCAATATCTTGACCAATTAT
>QMKU01000066.1 GCA_003646525.1 Campylobacterota bacterium | reverse complement strand
TAGCATCACCCGACCTAGCCTGTCGAAAAATAGCCCATTTACTGGCATCCTTCATAAGTAGTTTACACTTTAAACTTATTGGATTTTGTAGGTGTGACCGCGTCACACGAGCAGACCATCACTTGTGTGACATGGTCGCACCTACAACATTGTAAACTGCCTTTTGTTAGATATGAAGGATGCCAATAATAGTAATTCAAAAATCTCTACTACCTCTGATATTACTGCTCGTGGTAGACTTGATATATTATCCTACCCCAAAAGTCAAGACACAAGAGCAGGTAGGAACAAGCCTAAATCACTTTATCTTGATTCCTTTTTCTTCCAATTCCATGTCCAGGATTTTAGTTTTGTCAGGGCATAAAAATTACTCTTCTGATTGGAGTCCTCTTGATGCTCTTCTTCTTCCGTTGTCATCTTTTCACTCAGGACAGAGACTTGCGTCATATATTTTATATCACTGGGTGTATATTGATTGAAATCTTTTTGTGAAATACCTGCCCACACTATGCCCTCTATCTCTTTATCTATATTTAGCAGGGGAAGCAACAAAAGGTTTTTGAGGGGATAGGCTAAAAAGTTATCGATATCTGGATTATAATCACTATTCCGCGATATATCATTAAAATACAACGCCTCTTTTGCTTGATAGCATTGGGCTAATATACTTTTAGATGAAGAGATATCTATCGCAATATTTTTTTCAAGTGTAATTGTTTTCAATATTTTATTAGGCTCAGACACCAAAAGTAGTTGCACCTCTTTGGCAGGTGTTACTTGCTTGAAAAGCTCTTGAAAAGATTTACTCAGATAACGAGAATCTGTCTGTTTTTCAATACTTTTTTGAAACTTATGATAAATGCGTGTGAACTCTTCTTCTGTCAACTCTTTTTTTATTTCTATATTTACTGCCATTTTGTATCCTCATTCTTTGTGCCAAATATTAAACACTATAGATTTTTATGATAAGATATGAAGTCTTTGATAATTTACCTTAATCTATATTATAATTAAGTTATTTTAATGATTAAAAAATAAAAAATATGTAGGTATTGTCCTACAGGAATATCTGTTTGGAGTGGGTCTCTTTATGTAATAGTATGATAGAGTTGCGTATATCTATAAGGAAAATAATTTGAAGCAGGAGATAATTCGATGACACATTTGGAGTTGATCACTTTTATATATGAGCATCGTGAAGAGTTGGATGCGCTCTATAAGAAAAAGACTACGGCAGTTTGTGAGACACTAGAAAAGTCACGGCTTGTGATAAAGATAGGAGATGAAGTAGAGCTGAGTGATACTTATCGTCAATTTATAGATAGCACACTCAAGCGTATTGATTATGGTATTATCTTTCATACCTACAGCAAGGAACTCAAAGAGCTACTCAAATACAAAGCTCGATATCAAGAAGAAGAAAAATCATACTATCTTGATGAAATGTATCAATTGATCAAAAATATCTTTTTTAAACTACAGAAACGAGATGAAGAGATACAGCTACTTCTCGTCAAGATAGAGAATGAAACTTCTCTGGATTTGGATATACTCATAGAAAAAGCTATGGATATTTTGAAAAAGATAACAGAAGTCAATCGAGCCAATAATGAAGTGAGAGAACTGTTTTTCCATGAGATTTATACTGTTCATGGCAAAATTGATTATCTCGTCGACTCCATCTCTACACAAATGATCTATTTTGTAGAAAATATCTCATCAAGTCTCAACCGACTCAACCAATTTATCGCACGCACACGAAAGCTGCGAGTCCAAAACAAAAAACTCTTGCAACTCTCGCTGATGATTTTGGAGGAGGAGGATGAAGCGATCGATGAGATGCTCCGTTTGTCTCCTCGTGAGTACTATTTGACACTGCATCGTAGCCAAAAAAATAGCATACAGACTTTTCCTGATGGCTCAGAGTCCTCAAGAGTCATCCGAAGACTTCGTCAATCCATGGAGTTTCTGGAAGTGAAAAAAGAGCAGAGAAAAGTAAAAATAGTGATGCCTCAAGTAGAAAATCAACACTTGGTCAATATGGAGAGAATAGAGCTAGATTTGGCAGAGAATGGTACGGAAGATATATTTTTGTTTATTTATGAGCACCCTGAGCTTACAGATTTTGCTAGGGAAGGGGTCTCTGGTCTCTCGCTCAAGGAGGAGAGCTTCAAGATATTTCTACAGCTCATCATCCCCGAAAACCCACATATAGAACTCAGTAATACTTACAACAATCAAGAGATAAGGATAGCAAGGTGGATATAGCAACGATATTCAAAGTGATGATGAAGGGAGTGATGATCTCTCGTAATTCACAAAAATATGGAGAAATGGCAACTTTTCTTCTCTATGAAGAGAACTATATTCACTATGAAGAGGTTTTACAAACTTTAGGATATGAGCTCAATGGCGAAAATGGATATTTCTTTCTTTCCAAATCAGAGGCACTGAACAAAGATGAGATAGATCAGTTCGTCCGCTCACACAAGGAGGTCTTTATGCTCATATCGATCTTGAAACAGTTGATGCCGTATGTTCGTAGCGGTACAACTATTCGTTATACCGAATTTGTCTCTCTACATGAACAGAAGAGAGATGAAAAGATGAATGAAAAATGGCAATATCTCTTTGCACAGAGTGATCTAAGAAGCAGTAGTGAAAAGTTTTTTGAACGCTTGCAAAAAGAGTATATTATAGAGCAAATTGATAGAAAAGATTCGGATAGTTATTTGGTGCTCAATGGTATGGATTACTATTTGTCACTACTGGAGAGTATGTAGTATGCTACAAAAAATGATATTGATTAACTCAGCAGAGTTTGATTACCTAGAGATAGACTTAGAAAAAGATCTTTTTTTTGCTGGAGATAATGGTACAGGAAAAACGACGAGTATTATCGCACTTTTTTATCTGTTTAGTGGTGACAATCATAGTCGTAAGCTAGGGATTAGCAGTGACAAGAAGAGCTTCAAGGAGTACTATTTCCCTGATGAGAGGAACTCTTATTTGATCTATGTCTTTGAAGAATTTTTTATCTTGATGTATCGACAAAATGGTGAGATCATCAGATATTTCAGTAAACAATCTTTTCATATTGAGCAGATAAAAACAACAGACGGAAGCCTCCTCGAACTCAAAAAGATACGACGATTTATCAAACAAGCCCCACTCTTTCATCTTAGCAAAAGCACAGATGCATATCGTCAAATCATTTATGGGCAAAACCGCGCCTATCTGGACTTTAGGATTACGGATATTAAACATTATGATATCTTCATCGATCTTTTTGGTCAAACCTTTAATGTGGACAAATCAATAGTTGATGCCAAGAGTATCAAAATGGCAATCCAAAAATCTATCAATCAAGTTGACAGCACGATAGAGTTCAACTATCAAAACTATATGGATGAGATTAAAAGATTTCAAGATATTTATCTCTTTTTTCGGAAGTTTGAGAAAGAAGAGGGGCGTATCGACGAAGCGGTCACGCTCAAAGAGAGACTTCTGGAGTCCGAAAAAGTGATGAAGGGCATAGAGTCTTTCATAAGCTACAGGAGAACCTTGGAAGTAGAATTGCTGAAGAAAGGGCAAAGAGAGAGAGCTGCTCTCAAGCTAGAAGCTGTAGACTTAGTCAAAAAGGAGAAACAAAAACAGATCTTTCTCAATCGTTGCCATGAGAAATTTCTCAAAGAAAAAGTAGGACTTGACAATGAGATAGGGCAGATCGAAAAATTGAAAGAGAAATTTTCTCCTCAAACTTATGCCAAAGAGCAGGAGTTGTCCAATAATCTTCCTCGGCTTGAGCGAGAGGTGGAAGAGAAACAAAAGCAACATATACTTTTGGCATCTAATATCGAGAATGCGACAGAGTCTATAGAGAGAGAAATTCGTTCATTGAAGTATCAATACGAGACAGAACTAAAAAATCAAAAGCAAGAACAAGAGAAGCAGGCAAAACGAAAACTAGATTATGATACAGATTTATACAGAGATCAACAGCGACAAGACCGAGAAGTGCTTGAGCATCGTATCGAAAGTGACAGGCAAATTTTGGGACAAAAAATTAATGTCACAGAGAGGCAAATCGAAGAGCAGAAATCTAAAATCTTTGACTTAAATGATCACTATAGAAAAAAGCTTGATAACTTCAAGGAGCAGAAGAGCAAAGAGTTGCAGGTGTTCAGAGAACAACAAGAGCAGTTGGCACAGGAGTTGCGAGACAAAGAGAGGGAAAACGATCAGATAGTAGATCCAAAAGATCAGGCAAAAGAGAAATGCGCACAAAATAAGAAAAAACTACTTAGAAGTCTGCTCGATGAGAGAAAATATCTCAATGATAAACTTCGAGAGCAGCGTGCTATTCTCCATACACCTGTAGGCTCCTTCAAAGAGTTCTTGCAACAAAGTGGTATCTCTTGGGAGCAGGATATTTATCCCTTTATGGATGCTTCACTGCTCTCTTTGTCTACTGAACAGCTTCGACCTCAAGTGATCGATAGTGACCATCCTCTCGGTATCAAGCTTTCGATGAAGGGACTCAAGCAAATCCCTACACAAGAAGAAGCCGAAAATAGCATCAGTGAGTACAGGGAAAAGAGAGAGCAATTTATACTACTACATAAAGAAGAAAAATTATCCCTGACCAAAGAGTATCAACAAAAATTAGAAGAACTCGAACATCAAGCTATAGTAATTGAGCAGAAGATAAGTGAGCTGAAAAACAATATCTCTGAGTTTGGACGGAAGATCTCAATGATCAAAGAGCAAGAGATTCCAAATATGGAAAAGAGATTTGCTACCGATAAAGAGCAAGAGATTCTGATAATCATAAAAAAAATAGAGAGCCTAGATGAGAGCATAAGGGCATTTCACAAGAAGATAAAAGCACTCAATAAAGAATCGGGTCTCTTTTACAAAAAGCAAACAAAAGAGTTGGAGAAGCACAAATCAGTATCGAATAGCGTTTATCAAGAGGAGATTCTGCGTTTAGAGCTTTGGCTTCAGTCAGAACAAACCAAAATACTTGAGCAGATCAAAGAAAAAAATAAGAGTAAAGAGAGTATTTCAAAAGATGACAAACTGATTGAGTTGAGTGGGGTACTAGAGTCCTTGAGGCTGAAGCTCAAGAGAGCACAAGAGGCAAAGCGTTATCTTCTCAATTATGACGAACAGTTATCTTTCATCCAGAGTTATGGAGCCAAGAAGAGTCGCCTAGCGATTATTGAACAAAACAAAAAGAGCTTCACTGTACGCATCGATGAGAAAAAAAAGCAGATTACATCAAAAATACAAAACACAAATCAGAGCATCAATGAACTAACTCAAAAGATAGAAAAACTCCAAGAAGGATTGAAAAAAAGCCAAAATATTGAAATAGAGAGCAAGGATACCGAAGAGAGTGCTTTGTATCTCGTCGATCTTGTCAAAAAATATTATCTACTAAAAACAAGCTACCGTGAGGAGAATGTAAAACTTCAGTACTTATTGACAAAATTGAATAACTTCAAGACAAATCCTTTTGCTGAAATAGCATTTAACCTACAAAACTTTGAGCAATTTGAAAAACTAAGCGAAGATAGTGAAACGATAGAGCGACTCGATGATCTCAAAGAGTTCAAAGACAAAAAGCTCGACCCTCTCAAACAAAGCAATAATCAAGCCTATTACAACTTCATCAAAAATGAAATTCCAAGCAAATTGGGAACGCTTTCTCACTCTGAAGATAAGTTTGAAAGACAAGTGAAAAAAATCAATAAGAATTTATCGTCAATTGACTTTAGTATCATCAAAGAGATTAAAATAGTTACAGAAATTGGTAACAAAAAGAGTGTCATGAAACTACTCAATGAGATCAAAGACTTGGTCGAGAATCTCAGTATTATCGATCCCAAAGATTCACTTTTCTTTGATAGACCTCAAACCAGTCAGGATTTGCAAAAGATTGGGAACTTACTTAAAGAGATCAGAGAAAATCTAAATGGCGGAGCAATTACACTGCTAGATACTATCGATTTGGCTTTGGAGTTTACGGAAAATGGAACTCAAAAAACAGGTGTCACACAGATCAAAAATGAGAGCTCTACAGGTGGAACTATCCTACTCAAGATGGCACTAGCCGTCTCTATATTGGGACTCTATACGGATGATAAAGAGTCTACCTTTTTTCTGATACTTGATGAAGTATCCCGACTCCATAGCCACAACCAAGATGTGTTACGAAGTTTTGCTAATAGTCGTGGTTTTCGTATTGTTTTTGTCACGCCTGAACCTATTTATGCTAAACCTGATGAAATTCGATATTATAAGTTTCAGAGATGTGATAATAATCGTTTTGAAGCTATAAGCCTCAATCACACAAGAATGGATTAAAAGATGTATAAAAATGAGATCCAAGCCCTCCACCGATCAAGACGCTTCCGCCAAAGAAAGCTTTATGATGAAAAGCTCGTGGATTTAGCCTCCAATGACTACTTGGGACTTGCCCAAAATAAAAAACTATTCAAAAAAGCAGTTAATCTAGTAGAAAAATATAATACTTTTGCACCCAAAGCTAGTATGCTGGTCAATGGATATCATCCTATTCATGCAGGATTTGAAGAGAAGATGGCAAATCTCAATGGTTTTGAAAAAGGTTTGGTTGTTGGGTCTGGTTTTCTTGCCAATATGTCTCTCATCGAAGCATTGGTTCGCAAGGGGGATAGGCTCTTTATGGATGAGGAGTATCACGCTAGTGGAGTGATGGCGGCACAGCTTTTGGGCGACAGAGTGGTCTTCTTTCGACACAATGATGCGGATGATTTGCAAAATAAACTCAAGCAGTTTGGTGGCAAGCGAAATATTATCGCTATCGAAGGGGTTTATTCGATGAGTGGTGAAGTTTGCAATGTGGAGATATTTGAAATTGCTGATAGTATAGGGGCACTGCTGATCGTAGATGAGGCGCATAGTTCGGGGGTTTTGGGTGAAAATCTTTTGGGTGTTTTTGAGTATTATGATATCGAGGTCAAACCCAATCATATCAAGATGGGAACACTAGGCAAGGCTTATGGAAGT
>QMKU01000065.1 GCA_003646525.1 Campylobacterota bacterium | reverse complement strand
TGGTGGAAGTATGGACGCTGCCAATATCCTCAAGCCAGCACTAGCGAGAGGAGATATCAAGTGTATCGGCGCGACAACCTATGCTGAGTATCGAAATTTCTTCGATAAAGACAAGGCGCTCTCTCGTCGTTTTGCCAAGATCGATGTAGAAGAGCCAAGTGTCGAAGATACGATGTTGATCTTGCATGGGATCAAGCATAAGTATGAAGAGTATCACTCCATCACTTTCAGCGATGCATCACTAAAAAGTGCAGTTGATCTCTCGGTCAAATATCTACATGATCGCTTCCTCCCAGATAAAGCCATGGATATTATCGATGAGGTTGGTGCTCATTTTATGCTACAAGGCAAAGAAAATGTTACTATTGTTCCCAAAGATATAGAAGAGAGTGTTTCTAAAATGCTAAAACTCCCCTCGACAGTGATCAGTACAGATGATACAAAAAAACTCAAAACACTGAAAAAAGATTTGGAAAAGAAGATCATCGGACAAGAGCCTGCGATCGAAGCTTTGGCACAAGCTATCAAGCGATCGTATGCTGGACTCAACAAGCCCAATAGCCCGATAGGGAGCTTCCTCTTTGTGGGACCGACGGGTGTAGGAAAAACAGCTCTAGCAATAGAGCTTGCTGATACGATGCAGGTACATTTCGAGCGACTTGATATGAGTGAATACATGGAGAAGCATTCGATCAGTAGATTGATCGGGGCACCTCCTGGGTATGTGGGTTTCGAGCAGGGAGGATTGCTCACTGAGATGATCAAGAAGCATCCACACACGGTACTGCTACTTGATGAAATAGAAAAGGCACATGAGGATATTATGAATATTCTCCTGCAAGTGATGGATGGAGCAAAGCTCACAGACAACAATGGCGTGGTGAGTGATTTTAAAAATGTGATTTTGATCATGACTTCCAATATCGGAACCAAAGAGGCAAATGTCATGGGTTTCAACAAAGACAACTCTAGCAAGACGGAGAATGCACTTAAAGATTTTTTTGCGCCAGAATTTAGAAACCGTTTGAGCGCGACAGTAGAGTTCAATGCACTCTCGATCGAAGTGTTGACGACGATAGTCGATCGAGAACTTGACAAGCTCAATCTCCAGATGGCTGATAAAAATATCCAGATCAAGGTCAGCAAAGTCGCAAAAGTCTATTTGGCAAAAGAGGGATATGATGAGCGCTATGGTGCCAGACATATTGTGCGCGTGATTGATGAGAAGGTCAAGGAGCCTTTGACGGATGAGATTCTTTTTGGTGCTTTGCGCAAGGGAGGTAGTGTGAGGGTGGGACTTTCAGAAGAGAAGCTGACTTTTGCTTTTGAGAGTAAATAATTTGGCATCTATATTTGATGAGGATTGTCTTATTCCGCCATTGAGGAGAGATTTGATTTTTCCAAATCCTCGATATGCCTCCACGGAAGGGCTATTGGCGTATGGTGGAGATCTCTCTCCTGATCGTCTATTGACTGCCTATCGTAAAGGTATTTTCCCTTGGTTTAATTCGGATGATCCGATACTCTGGTGGTCTCCTGATCCTAGGCTACTACTCTATCCTGATCAATTCAAAATGCAAAAATCTTTCAGGCGAGTGCTCCGTAATGGTGGATTTGTTGTCAAGTTTGACCATACCTTCGAAGAGGTCATCCGTCTGTGCGGAGCTGTACCTAGAAATGGGCAAAAGGGAACTTGGCTCACAAAGGAGATGCAGGAAGCTTATATCATACTTCACGAGATGGGTTTTGCTCATAGCGTTGAAGTCTATCTCCAAGAAGAATTAGTTGGTGGTCTCTATGGTATTGCGATGGGAAAAGCATTTTTTGGTGAATCGATGTTTTCTCTGAAGGACAATGCCTCAAAAATTGCTTTCAAGGCACTAAGTGATGTTTTAGGCTTGAGAGGCTATGATTTTATAGATTGTCAAGTCAGCAATGAACATCTTTTGCGTTTGGGCGCAACTCTTGTTCCTCGTGGTAGTTTTCTCAATGCATTAGATGAGAGTTTGACAAAGTCCAGTGATTTGGGTTCTTGGCAATATTTTGAGTGGAGATATAGTGATGAGACATGAAGGTTTTAATTTTTCGCTTCTCAAAAATCCACTGAAGAAGCTCACAAGAACAAATATACTAATATAAGGAAATATAATGGAAAAGCGATTAGTTACCTATCTTAAAAGTTTAAAAGCCAATGGCGGAAGTGATCTTCATCTTAAGGCAGGTGCAATTGTTCGTTTGCGCATTAGTGGATCACTCAAGATTTTGGGTAAGGAGCGAATGAGTGCAGATGATATGGAGCAATTGGCGAAAGAGATTTTGACCAAAGATCGCTTTGATACGCTTGTCCAGGATAAAAATCTTGACTTTACTTATGTCTTGGATGAAAAGAGTCGTTTTCGTGTCAACTATTTTCATCAGATGGATGGCTATAGCGCCGTTTTCCGTATTATTCCCGTTGATATCCCAAGTCTTGAAGCCCTCAAACTCCCAGAAGTGATCAAGGACTTTACCAATATTCATCGTGGACTTGTACTAGTGACGGGAGTAACAGGAAGCGGTAAGTCTACAACACTTGCTGCAATACTTGACCGAATCAATGATACTAAAGAGAATCATATTATCACAATCGAAGATCCTATTGAATTTGTCCACAAAGATAAAAAATGTTTGGTTAATCAGCGCTCGGTTGGACAAGATACACACTCTTTTAGTGATGCGCTCAGGGGTGCACTGAGAGAGGATCCAGATATTATATTGGTAGGGGAGATGAGAGACCTCGAAACTATTGATATCGCCATCCACGCTGCCAATACCGGCCACCTCGTTTTTTCAACACTTCACACAACCGATGCCAAAGAGACGATCGATAGGATTGTCGGAATGTTCCCGTCAGCTGAACAGAATCGTATACGGGCATCACTTGCCTCAGTTTTGGAGGGGGTCATCTCTCAGCGATTGGTCAAGACAAAAGATGGTGGTCGCGCAGCCGCGATCGAGATTCTCAAGAAAACACCCAGAATAGAACAGCTTATTTTGGAAAATCGTGATTATGAAATACTTGATGCACTCTTCGATGGAAAAGATATCTATGGCACACAGACCTTCGACCAAGCACTTCTCGATCTCTACAGTAAAGGGCGTATTAATTTAGATGTGATAATGGATAATGCCACCAATCCTTCCGACATGAAGTTGAAACTGCAAGGTATTGGTAAGGGTGCGCTCAAGATAGAGAAGGATCCATCAGCGAATGAAGAGGATGATATCTTTGAGTTCAAAGAGGATCCTGACGAGAGTTGATGAAGATTGAAATATTCAGTTTTTTCAGGTATAATCCCATCCCTAATTTGTCGCGTTTGCGTCAATTGAATTTAAACAGTAAGGAATACAATGTTAGAAGGTATTATTAGAGAGAGTATCGGAAAAAGCAATGCAAAGCAGCTTAAAAGAGATGGTTATCTAATCGCTAACATCTATGCTAAGGGCGTGGAGAATATCGATGCAGCATTTAAAAGTGGTGAATTTGTCAGAACAGTTAGAAACAAAGAAACATTTGCTTTTCCTATCAAAGTAGGTGATAATGAATTGAATGTCGTTGTCCAAGCGTATCAATTGCATCCAGTTAATGGAGATATACTCCATGTAGACCTCAGAGTGGCAATACCAGGTCAAGTCACAAATTATCTAGTCCCTGTTAGAATGACAGGTGTGCCAAAGGGATTGAAGAACAAGGGTGTATTGACTATGTCCAAGAAGAGATTGAAAGTAAAAGGTGCAATCGAAAATGTACCACACAATTTTATGATTGATGTCACTGATCTAGATACAGATGATTCTGTTTTGGTTCGAGATATCGAAGTACCTGCAAACTGCCAAATAATGGATAGATTAGATGTGGCTGTCTGTGGTGTCATTAAAGCGAAATAGATGATACTTTTCGTCGGTCTGGGTAATCCTGGCAACCGTTACGAAAACAATCGTCACAATATTGGGTTCAAGGTGGTCGACGCACTTGTCGATCACTATGAAGCTCAAAACATCTCCAAAAGCACTTTTCATGGTGAACTGTTCAAATCCAATGAACTGCTTTTTTTAAAACCCACTACCTTTATGAATCTGTCAGGTAAAAGTGTGCAGGCAGTAAAAAACTTTTATAAAATAGAACTTGATAGTACAATTGTCATTCATGATGACTTGGATCTTCATTTTGGTGCAGTGCGTTTCAAAAATGGCGGTGGACATGGGGGTCATAATGGTCTCAGATCAATCGATAGCATGATAGGCAAAGAGTATACTCGTGTACGCATGGGAATAGGTAAGCCTTTGCATAAATCTCAAGTGACTGAGCATGTGTTGGGTGATTTTTCTGCGCTGGAGTGTGAAGTGCTAGATCGCTGGATCACCCATGTGGCTGATGCATGTCGCACGATTCCGCATGAGCGACTTGAGACGGTCAAGTCAAGAGAGAGCCTCAAATCATTTGAAAGTCTCGGCACATGAGTCTCTTTCGTCCCAAACTCTACTTTCGTTATCTGGCAAAACACTATTTTGTCAATTTCGTTGCCTTACTTTTGGGACTTTCGCTTGCTTTTGCTATGATTGACTATTTTCAGCATTCTCAGCAGCTTCAATTTTCATCAAACTATTTAATCTACTATCTCTTCTTGATGTGGCAGGAGGCTTTGGCTCAACTATATCCCATCGCTATTGTTTTTGCTGGAATAATGACACTAGTGTCACTTATTAAGAGTAGTAATATGGTTGTTTTGTATAGTTTTGGTTATACGAAACGCCAACTTTTCCTTCCTTTTATGACTGTTGCTTTGATGATTTATCTTCTTTTTGTCGGCTTGCATATGACACAATTTTCTTATGCAAAAGATAAAGCGCAGGCGATGTTGGAGGATGGAGTGGGTGCTTATGCGATGAAGGATCTCTTTTTCATATACGAAGGGGATTTTGTCTATGCCAAGACGCTTGATCCTTTCAAGAAAGAGATGACGAAGATGACACTCTTTCGTCTCTCCGATAACGATCTTCTCTATACAGTTCACGCAGACAAGGCGACCTTTGACGGTGAATCTTGGATCGCAAAAAATATCGTGATCAAAAAACTCATCTATGGAAAAGGTGGACTGAAACGATACAGTATAGAAAGGCGTGATAAGCTCTCTACACTAGTAGGATATAAGCCTAAAATGATTGAGTCAATTTATGAAGGGAAAGCACTCAATATTATTGATGCAAATCATGCTTGGAGACTGCTGACAAAACAAGATCTAAATACAAACAAGCTTAGATCCTCACTCAATAACAAAATCATTTTTCCACTTTTTGCGATTGGATTACTTTTAGTGCTTTTCTTCAAAATACCTTTTCATGCCAGATATATGAATCTACCTGTTGTGCTCTCTCTTTCGTTGGGTACAACTTTTTTGGTTTGGGGTTTGCTTTTTGCTCTAAATCAAATGGGAAATAATGGTGTTCTCTCTCCAGAACTTGCTGTCCCTCTGCCTGTGGGACTTATTTTGCTTTATGCCATATATGTTTATTTTCGAGCCAAAGAGACGATCTAGTAGTCTCCTAACCAAAAATGACATAATATTTAGATAGAATAATTTTTAAACAAAATTATTCTAGGAATGATGCATGACGATTGATCTGAATACTTTAGTACAAAAATACGATACGCCACTCTATCTCTATAACTTTGATGATGTGGCTAAACGCTACAGAGAGCTCAAAGGGGCTTTTGAGGGACACAAATCCTTGATCTCTTATGCAGTCAAAGCGAATTCCAATCTTGCTGTGGTTCGTCATTTGGCACAAATGGGTGCAGGGGCAGATTGTGTCAGTATCGGTGAAGTGAGACGGGCACTAGCTGCTGGCGTAGAGCGATATAAGATTATTTTTTCTGGTGTTGGAAAACGGGACGATGAGATCAAAGAAGCACTTGAAAAAGAGATATTGATGCTCAACCTAGAGAGTGAAGCAGAGATGAAGCGTGTCGAACAGATCGCACGCGAACTTGGGAAAGAGGCTCGTATTTCAATTCGCGTCAATCCCAATATCGATCCAAAAACACACCCCTATATCTCGACAGGTCTACATGAAAATAAATTTGGTGTAGAGATCAATATCGCTAAGCGCATGTATATCTACGCAAAAAAATCTGAGTATCTCAATCCAATAGGAATACATTTTCATATCGGCTCGCAGTTGACAGAGCTAGATCCTATCAAAGAAGCAACAGGGATTGTGGCTGATTTGGTACGGAGTCTTGTAGCGATTGATATTGATATTAAATTTTTTGATGTGGGTGGTGGACTTGGTGTTGTCTATAAAGACGAAACGACTATTCATCCACAGTCCTATGCAGATGTCATTTTCGAGGCAACCAAAGGTTTGGATGTGACACTCATTTGTGAACCTGGACGCTATATGCTAGCAAACGCTGGATACCTTGTAACGAGAGTACTATATGAAAAAAAGAATGCTGGAAAACGCTTTGTGATCGTTGATGCCGCGATGAATGATTTGATCCGTCCAAGTCTTTATGATGTGTACCACAAGATTGAAGCTGTGAAAAAGAGCGAAGAGAACAGTAAAGAGTCTACTCCTGCTGATGTGGTAGGACCGATCTGTGAAAGTGGTGATTTTTTTGGAAAAAATATTGACCTACCTCCTCTAATGCATGATGATCTATTGGTGATACATAGCGCAGGTGCTTATGGGTTCACGATGTCAAGCAATTACAATACGCGTGGGCGTGCCGCTGAAGTTGCTATCTCAGAAGGTGAGGACTACTGTATCAGAAAAAGAGAGTCTTTTGAGGATCAGATAGCACTTGAGCTAGCCTGTGACAACAGTTGGCAGAAAAAATAATAAAAAAGAGGGGAGATCCGATGACACTTGATGACTTGAGGGGCAATATAGATCATATCGATGATACTTTGCTTAAACTACTTAACGAGCGTATGGAACATGTACACAAGGTAGGTGAACTGAAAAATACTGAAGGTGCACCCATCTATCGTCCAGAGAGAGAACAAGCGATT
>QMKU01000064.1 GCA_003646525.1 Campylobacterota bacterium | reverse complement strand
GAGTGCTTGACTTGTTTCGATAAATTTCCAAGCATCTTGATTGACCACGGTGACTTTGTTGCTCCCAAAGGCATGGTGATTGAGTTGGTTGAGAATATTATTTTCCTTAAAAAGCGTTGTAATGGCAGGATCAAGATCGACAAGTGTCACAGAACCGATGTCTTCGTATTTGAGAACTTCACGCAGTGCCATACCATCACCACCCCCAATGATAAGAACCTTTTCATGGGATTTGGCAGTCAACATTGCTGGATGTACGAGAGATTCGTGATAGCGATACTCATCGATAGAGTCAAATTGTATCGCACCATTGATATAAAACTGTATGCGTCCTTTTTTGGAGGTGACGATCAGCTTTTGATAAGAAGTCTGCTTGGCATAGATGATGTTGTGTTGATAGAGTTTGTTTTCGATGATACTGACCAGATAGTTTGACTTGACTAGCCCTGTGATGAGCAGTAGAGCAATGACTAGCATCACCAACAGATATTTCTTGCCCAATAGGTCACGAAAAACACTCCATGCCATCAAGCCAACAAAAAGATTGAACATACCAAATACAAAACTCGTTTGCATCAAGCCCAATTGTGGCACAAGCACTAGCGGAAAGAGTAGGGCGGCGAATAGTGCACCAATATAGTCAAGTGCGAAGACATTGGAGATATTGGTCTTGAGAGAATAGCTCTCTTTGAGGATACGAATGATGAGGGGTATCTCGACACCTAGCATCGTACCGAGTGCGATCGTTACGAGATAGAGAAAGGCTTCATAATTTTGAATATAGGCAAAAGCATAAAAAAGGATTAGTGCAGAAAATCCTCCTAGTATTGCGATCAACATTTGCAGCAAGACAAAAGCTCGCTCTAATCGATCGGATATAAACCTAGATAACCAAGCACCGATACCCATCGAACTCATAAAAAGTCCGATAACGAGTGAAAAATGATAGATAGAATCGCCCAAAAGATAGGAAGAGATAGTGCCTTCCAAGAGCTCATAGACAAGACCACAAATTGCAATAAGAAAGGTACCAAAGAGAAGTGTGACCTCTTTGGTTTTGCTAGATTGATTCATCGAGTCTGACTACTTTGTGATCTGCGCACTCATCTCTGTTGCGTATTGATCCGCATTGAGTCCAGTGAGCAGGTGGATGAGGTGGTCATCTATCGGTAAGACTGCTTCTACACCAAGAGTCTCAAGTGCCTTTTTATTGATCATGTTAGCATCTTTGACCTTCACTCTGAGGCGTGTTTGGGCACAGACTTCTACCTCTGAGACATTGTCAATGCTGCCTAGTTCTGTGAGCCATTGAGCCACTTTTTGTGGAGCATTTGGATCTAGCAGTTTTGATTTTCCTGCCTTTTTCAGATAGCTAAATTCAGAAGGCTGATCTTGCTCTGTTAGTTCAGCCTCATTGCCAGCATGTCTCATATACTCCTGCATATCTGTCATTAGATTTTCAGAACGGGTACCAAATATCGCTTGCATATTGTCTCCTACGACGACGACACCAGCGGCACCCAATGCTTTGAGTTTTTCTTGATTGGCTTTCTTGATATCTTTGACTTCTATGCGAAGTCGGGTGATGCAGGCATCGATATTTTTGATATTGCTTTTGCCACCAAAGGCGAGGACGAGTTGTTGTGCCATGGCATCAGCAGAGGCATTGATCGCTTCACCCACATCTGCTATATCCTCTTCACGACCTGGTGTTTTGAGGTTGAAGAGCAAAATAGCATATCGAAAGACAAAATAGTAGATGGCAGCAAATATGGGTCCGATAATCAGAATCATCCAAGGCTTAATATCAATAGCATAGAAGAGTAAATAGTCGATCAATCCATGGGAAAAAGAGTATCCCATGCGAACATCTAGCAGATAGACCGATAGAAATGCGAGAGAAACCAAGATAGCATGAAAGAAATAGAGTAGGGGTGCTACAAACATAAAAGCAAATTCAAGCGGTTCTGTAATACCAGTCAAGAAAGAGGTTAAAGCACCAGATGCCATAATACTTCCTATTTTGGCTCTGTTTTCTGGTTTGGCAGTATGGTAGATCGCCAACGCAGCAGCTGGTAGTCCGAACATCTTGAAGATAAATCCACCAGCAAGGATACCTGCCTGATAATCACCAGCAAAGAAACGGTTGATGACTCCGTGTACTACTTCGCCATCCGCTGTAGTGTAGCTACCTAGTTCGAAGAAGAAAGGAACATTCCAGATATGATGCAGACCAAAAGGGAGAAGCATTCGTTCTACAAATCCATAGATAGTGACAGCCAAGGCAGTATTTTCTTCGGCTGCAAAATGTGAAAATGCATCGATAGCACCCTGTACAGGAGGCCAGATATAGCTGAGTACTACTCCTAAAATGATCGCAGCAAAAGAGGTGGCGATGGGTACAAAGCGTTTTCCAGCAAAAAAGCCGAGATAGGATGGCATACTGATGCGGTAATACTTATTGAAAAGCCATGCCGCCAATGCACCGACGATGATACCCCCAAAGACACCAGTATCAATAGAGTCGATCCCCATAATCTGCTTGGGCTCCACACCATGAACTTTTGCCATAACTCCTAGAGTTGCGATCATGACCACATAACCAACGACTGCTGAGAGTCCTGAAACCCCGTCATTTTTGCTGAGTCCTAGGGCGACACCGACAGCAAATAGTAGTGCCAAGTTAGCAAAAACTGCACCACCAGCATTTTTCATTAACTCATTGATGATATCAGGAAAGATAGCGAAGTTGGCACTACCGACACCTAGGAGAATACCAGCTGCCGGAAGGATAGCAACGGGAAGCATAAGGGATTTACCGATTTTTTGCAAAAATGCAAATGCATTATTCAAGAATTTTTTCATTATGATTTTTTCCTTTTGCTTTCAAGAAATGCACGCACTTCTGAACTTGTGGCACAGACTAGTGCCTTTTGTGCTATCGGTCGGCACTCATACATGGCGTAGCGTCTCACTTCAGCTTTGATCTCAGGGATCGATGGTACAGAGACACTCAGCTCATCGATGCCAAGTCCGAGTAGTACGGGTACTGCCTGAGGATCTGAGGCGATACCACCACAGACACCTACCCATTTCCCCTCTTTGTGTGCGCCATCGGCTGTCAGCTTGATGAGACGAAGGACAGCAGGATTGAGTGCATCAATTTTTGCTGCTAATTTAGGATGCCCTCTATCCATAGCCAAAGTATATTGAGTCAAGTCATTGGTGCCTATGGAGAAGAAGTCTACCTCTTTGGCGAACTGTTCTGCCAAGATGGCTGTAGAGGGGACTTCTACCATGATGCCTGTTTCGATAGGAGCGACTCTCAGTTTTTCACGCTCTTGTTCGAGCATTCTTTTCACTTCTCTGATCTCATCGATTGTACTGATCATCGGGAACATAATACGGATCTTTCCATGAGCACTTGCCCGAAGAACAGCACGAGCTTGGACTCTGAATATCTCTGGTCTCTCTAGACCGATACGAATTCCTCTCTCTCCCAAGAATGGATTTTCTTCAACAGGCAATGGTAGGTAGGTCAGAGGTTTGTCACCGCCGACATCTAGTGTTCGGACGAGTAGGGGTTTGCCGTCAAGTGCGAGGAGGATATCCCGATAGACTTCATATTGCTCCTCTTCCGTCGGTGCTGAGACACGATCAAGAAAGAGAAATTCCGAACGAAGTAGCCCCACGCCTTCTCCGCCTAGTTTCACAGACTGGATAGCATCCTTGAGACCGCCTATATTGGCAGCTACTTCAATCGAGATACCATCTGTCGTGACAGCAGGCTCAAGTGCCATTTTTAGGTTTTTGGCTTTTTCACGGAGTAGAGTGCGTTGCTGTTGTAGGGTTTTATCGATAAGTGCTTTGGAGGCATTTGTCCTGAGTGTTCCCTTTTCAGCATTGAGGATCAGTACTTCACCTTCGGGGATCTCTAGTATTTGTGCTTCGACACCAACGATAGCCGGTATATCCAGTGAACGGGCGATGATCGCTACATGGGATGTCGCACCACCTGTCGTAGAGCAGAGCCCTTTGACTTTATGCGTATCAATACTAGCTGTAAAGGATGGAGTGATCTCTTCGGCTATCAAGATGGCATTGTCTGGTATCTGAAGTACTGTGGGCTCTTGACCTGTCAAGATTCTCAGTAGACGCTTGCCGACATCACGGAGGTCATTGGCTCGCTCGGCGAGGAGATTGTTTTTGAGACCTTCAAGCTTTTTGGCATAGAGTGTATAGGCATGTTGCCAGCCATATTCTGCACTTTTACCTTTGTCAATCATACTGCTTGCAATATCGATCAATTCAGGATCATCGAGGAGTTCGTGATGGGCTGAGAAAATCGCTGCTTTAGAAGCATTGGACTCTTTTTGTAGAGAGACGCGTAGTTCTTCAAGTTGATTTTTTGCCTCTATGATTGCTTTGTCGAGGCGCATATTTTCGGCATGACTCTCTGTCGCTTCCTCTGCAAAGTCAAAGTGTTCTTCTCTAATATGTACGGCAATACCCACTACTACCCCTGGAGATGCGGAAATACCTATGAAAAGATCAGGGTCATTACTTTTTGGTGCAGGTGCAGGCTCTTGTTCTGAGGTGATCTCTGCCACTGGAGGTGAGATGATGGGCTTGCTGTCTTCATCCCCAAGACCACTCTGGATCTGCGGTAGCAATTCATCGATCGCTGCCTGAGCATCACTGCCTGTTGCACTGAGCTGTAGTTTGTCCTGGTACTGTATATTGAGGCTCATTATGCCTACCACACTTTTAGCATTGGCTGACTCTTCTCCTTTGAGGAGTGTCAGTTTAGCATCAAATTTCTTGGCAGCAGCAGCTAATACAGCAGCAGGGCGGGCATGCAGTCCTGTGGTATTGGGTATGATCACTACTTCAGATACGATGACTTCACTCTCTTCTTCTGCATGACTCTTGCATACCAATTCATCTTTGAGTGTGACTGTCATGAAGGTACTCTCAGCACATTTAGCAAAAGCCTCCGCTTTCTCCACTGATGCCACGAGCTCCCCATTGGTTAGGATGATTTGTGTCATCAGGCTCTTGGCATGGGTCGCTACATAATCCATATCAAAATCGATTAGTGCGTCACCTCTCTTGACCTCTTGGTCTTTCTGGACATGCGCTTCAAAGCCTTTTGATTTGAGTATGACGGTATCCAAGCCGATATGCATCATCACTTCCAATCCACTGCTATGTGTTAGTGTCACAGCATGCAAGGCACTGTGGATTTGCGTCACAGTGCCGTCGATGGGTGCACAGAGTGTCTGGCTTGTGGGGTCGATAGAGAGACCGTCGCCAACCATCTTTTGGGCAAATACAGGATCAGGAACTTGTTCTATAGGGTAGATCACACCACTCAATGGTGCTTTTAAAATAACTTTTTGCATTATTTCTCCTGAATTTTATGGTTAAAAGTTGACATTGAGTTTGAGACCCAAGACGATAGCATTGTCAAAGTTAAGTGCACCATTGGGGTTTTTGATATATTGGAAATCTGGCATCAACTGCATACCATAAGGGAGATAGTAATTGTAGCTAATTTCTAGTATAGACTCGTTCCCTCGCACCCATCCAGCGATAAAATCATCCGTATAAGTATTGTATTTAGAGTGTTTTGCATAAACAAGGTTCACACCAAGTTTGTCGAGATCTCTTCCTGGAATAAGACCTTTGTAGACGAAGCCAAGATTGTAAAAGTGTGTCAATCCTGCCAACTCTTCATCGGGATTATAGATATAAGATCCAAAGAGAGAGAGACCTTGGTTGGAGCTTTCACCCTCGGAGTAGATACCTAGATCAGCGAGGATGTAATAGGTGGTATTCCCACTCGTGAGTTCACCTGTTAGATAATTATTAAAATCACCGCTATTATGGTTAACACCCACTTTGATTATTTTCTTTTCTCCGTATACAGCACCCTTTTGCAAAGTGTATTGTGCTTCACCTGTAGCGGCAACACCATTGAGTCCCAGTTCCCAATCAAAACCATGGGAATCTTGCTTGGTCCATCCACCATCAAAAACCCCTAACTGCAAATGCAAATCCTGAACGACCATCCAGTCAACATGCAGTCCCATCGTCGCATCTGGATAAGCATCAAGTGCATAAGGCGTAAAGATACCTTTGGGTGCACCGCATGCTGAATTGCTCATAAAATCACAATAGATATCCGAGCGGAGGAAGTAGTCATTCATCACCAATCGACCTGCATCTATGCTGATGGATTCATTGAGCTGTGTACTTAGCTGAAAATTGACCAATTTAGTGGTTTGTCCTCCAAAGACTTCCTGACTCTTGTTGAAGTATTCACCATAGATATATCGTCCATCGGGCGTACTGCCAGGTACGACATAGAGCTCCGAGAGGTTGTCTCCATTACGACTAGATACTTTGGCAAGGAAGGAGGTACTCTTCCACCCAGCAAGTTTTTCGAGATCAGCTCTAAATTCAAAGTTGATATTATGCAGATAGGTACTGCTCCCTTCATCATAGCCACCAGAAAGCAAAGTAGCTGGTTCTGCTGTATTCGATCGTCCAAGATGAATACCTGCATCATGGAGAGTGCTACGACCACCACCCCAGTCACCAGTCAGGTAGTCTGTCTGAGGATAGAGGTCAGAAGCGCAGATAGAAGATGTCAGTATAGAACAAACAAGCAATCCTTTTGCTTGTTTGTTAAAAGCATATGCAAAATAAGAAATAGGTGAATTCATAAACTATCCCTTAGTTAATGTATGGCTGCCGCAACGATCAATCCCAGAGAAGCAACAAAAGATGCCAATACAATAGCGACAGCAATATTTCCCTCTTCCACGACCTGCCTTTTGATCGAAAATTTTGTAATCTCTTCAATCAAAAAGAGGACAAGAATAAAAACAGATGTTCCTATAAATGCATAAAGAAGGGTGATCCCTACCTGTCCCAAAAGTGTTGACTCGTTCATATTTCTCTCCTGTAGTTTTGTTTTTGTTATTTGCCTGAGCTAAATCCGCCGCCGCTGCTTCCGACCCATGTTCCCGTATGAGTAGATCGAACTTGCTTACTCTTCGCATATCCCTTGACACCTTGCAATCCAATTCCCCGATATGTCATGATG
>QMKU01000063.1 GCA_003646525.1 Campylobacterota bacterium | reverse complement strand
GAAGAGAGAGACTCTCATTGACACTACTCCAAAAGAGTATCTTTGGGATTTTCGCATTGATGCTTATAGTCATCGGTATCGCACCATGGCTTGTTTCTGGCTTCATACAAGAGGCATCACAAGCGATACTCGATAATGCGACCTATATACAAACCATACTAGGAGTATCCAAATGAGAGTGCTATCACTGATTATTTCGTTACTGGCATTGTGGGGGGTCTCCACACTGTTTGGGTCTGAGGCGCATTGGCAGATCGATATGGGAAGCTTTGGGCTTGAGGGTGTTGTCATCGGACTCAAAGCGACGGCACTTGCCAACTTTTTTGCCCTATTGATCGCTATTGGGTTTTTTAGTATCTCTCTTATCGCATCGAAGTACAAGCTGAGCAAAGGTTTTTATGCACTGCTTTATCTCCTGCTGGTATCTCTCTTTTTGATCGTTTATGCTGAAGATTATCTACTCTTTTTTGTCGGATGGGAAGTGATGAGTGTAACGACCTATCTCCTCTTCTCTTATGACTTGAGTCGTGAAGCATTGATCAAATATATTGTTTTTGCCCTTGCTTCAGCGATGAGTTTGTTAGGTGGGATCATGGTACTCTACTCCGCTTCTCATAGCTTCCTCTATACAGATGCGCATCAGGGCTTTATCGCTCTATCTGCCACTCTACAAGTGATTTTCATCCTCCTGATGCTTTTTGCTTTTTTTATCAAGCTCGGAGTGATTGGCTTTCACTATTGGTTGATGGATAGTTATGAACAATCGAGTGATTTTTTTACTCCTTATCTCTCGGCTGTCCTCTCCAAAATGGGGATTTATGCTTTGATCATCTTGTTGGTCTATGTCGTAGATATTCATATGATATCAGGAACTTGGCTCGCCTATACTCTAGCGATTATGGGTCTACTTAGCTCGATCATCGCAACCTTCAAAGCGGTCAATGAAGATAGCATGAAGCGTTTGCTTGCCTACTCTTCTATCGCACAGCTAGGATATATAGTCACAGTCTTGTCTATGGCAGATGGACTAGGTGGTGCTCTCTATCACTCCCTCATCCACACACTGGTCAAATTGTTGCTCTTTATCAATATAGCAGGGATCATCTATATGACGGCTAGATCCAAATTTAGCGAGTTAGGAGGCTTGATCTACCGTATGCCACAATCATTTGTTTTGTTGCTGATCGGGATCATCTCCTTGGCAGGAATGCCACCTCTGGCTGGCTTTGCATCAAAATTTCTCATCTATACGACACTGCTTGAGGGCGGTAATCTCTTGATACTTTCAGCGATGTTGTTTGCCAGTGCTAGTGCTTTTCTCTATATCTACAAGTTGATCTACGGTATTTATCTAGGGCATCCTACTTCCAAAAGATATGAAACGATCAGAGAGGTACCACTTGCCTTTTTGATACCGCAATATCTTTTGTCGCTTCTCTTGATAGTAGCAGGAGTCTATCCGGGTATCGTTATTCCATACTTCAATACCATATTGAAAGAGTTGAGGTTGGAAACTATACCATTTGAGAGTTATACGATCTTAGGGTCAGAGATGGCGAGTTACAATGGATTTGTTTTGATGAGTGCTTTTGTGGGGGTTTTTGTATTGATACTGCTCTTTATGCTCTCTTTGCGCTCCAAAGCCAAAGAGGCAAAAGATCGGTTTGATATCGCCTACTGTGGAGAGGTTCCTGACGAAGGAACGCATCTGCATTATGGTTTTTCTATGGGAAAAGAGTTGAAGAGAGTAGGATTCATCGGAGTCATACTCAGAAACTCAAGTAGTGTTTTTTATGACTATATCTCTAGGCAACTTTTTGGTTTTGCAACGGTTTTCAGGAAGTTATACTCTGGAAATTTATCATTCAATTTTAATATCGCGGCACTTTTTGCCTTGATTTTATTGTGGTGGGGGTTGAGATGATCATTTTAGATTTGGCACTGATGCTGATAACAGCTTATTTTGTAGGTTTTATCTATTACGGTCTCTATCGAAATATTACAGCAAGATTTCAGAGACGGATAGGACCGACAATTTTTCAATCTTTTTATGACAGTATTAAGTTCTTTGGTAAAAAAGAGGCTATTTCTCATGGTTGGATGTTTTATCTCGGACCGATAATCATGGCGACAGGGGCGATTATGACCCTCTTTTTCATCCCTTTCTTTTATCAAAGTGAGAGTTTCAGTGGTTTGAGTGGGTATGGAAACCTCTTTTTGGTACTCTATCTCATGTTGCTAGGACCACTAGGTAATGCCATGGGAGTAGGAGTAGGAGGAAATCCTTTTGGCGTGATGGGAGTCACGCGAGGGCTGACTCGATTGTTTGCGTTGGAGTTGCCGTTTTATATAGCTGTCGTCGCCATTATGAGTATCAGTCAGAGTGCTGATATCGCAACTATCGCAGGTAGTCAGACGACGATCAATGCTTTTGCTCATCCGCTACTTTTCATTGCGGCACTCTTCTCTTTTGTGGCTATGATGGGGCAGTCGCCTTTTGATGTAGTAGGCGCACCAGTAGAAGTCTATTCTGGACCTGCGTCAGAGTTCAGTGGAAAATTTCTGTCACTCCTGATGAGCCAGAGTGCGATTTTCTCTTTTGCAAAATTGGTCTTGATGGTCAATCTCTTCTTGGGTGGTGCAGATGGATTCTTCGAGCTGTTGTGGAAGACTTTTGTGCTCTTTTTGTTTGTGATCGCATTTGGTGCGATCTATGGGAGATTTAAAACACCACAGAGTGTAGATTTTCTCATCAAGGTTCCTACAGTGATCGCGATTGTTGGACTTATTTTTGCTACAGCGTGGGGGAACTAACGATGGATGAAGGTTTTTTAAAAGAACAACAGGTGATGGAGAGTGATCTCAACTCAGAAACTTCGCATAAAAGCAGTGTAGATTTTCTGATGGATTGGTTTCGTAGACGATCGATCTTTGTACTTGCTTATGGGACAGGATGTGGAGCGATCGAAATGCCACCGACCTTCACGAGCCGTTATGATGCCGAGCGATTGGGTATCCGTGGCGCTGCCACACCACGGCAAGCGGATGTCATCATCGTCTCGGGATACTGCTCTTATAAGACACTTAGGCGAATTATACGCACCTATGAGCAGATGGCAAACCCCAAATATATTTTGGCACTCGGCTCTTGTACAGTCAATGGTGGGATGTATTGGGACTCTTACAATACGATCAAGAGACTTGAAGATTATCTCCCTGTCGATATGTATGTCAATGGATGTATGCCTCGTCCTGAGAGTATTTTGGAGGGGTTTATGGCTCTGCAAAAAGAGATAGGAGATGGAAAAATATCTTCTTGGCAAAAGTATGAAGATAATTACGCGTTTTATCGCAAAAATCAGGAAGCCGTATTGGGTCAAACCGTCGCACCTGCTTATGATGCCGATTGGTATCTCTATGATGGAGGGTTATAATGTTTGCCACAATCAAAAATCGCTTTGCTACGACGGATATTGAAGTAAAGAGAGAAGATCTTTATAAAGTTGTGGTTCAAAGAGATGCTATTTTTGAGCTGATTTTTATGCTCAGAGAGCAGTATGACTATCAAACCCTCAATGCAATTACTTGCTGTGATTGGATAGAAGAGGAGCATTTTGCGATCACTTATATCCTCACGACAAGTGATAGGAAGCAGAGCTTTATGGTGCAGACGATGATCGGTAGAGAAGATGCCCAGATCGATTCATTGACACACACATTTGAACAAGCTGAAATCATGGAGCGAGATCTCCATGAGATGTATGGTATAGACTTCCCTGGCAATCAAAATCTCGTAGAGTTGAGTTTGGAAAATTGGGTACATACCCCACCGCTTAGACGAGAGTTTGATACGCTGGAGTTTGTTAATAACAATCTTAGCTTTAGAGAGGGACGCGATGGCAATATGGATGTCAAAAAAGAGATGAAACGGCTTCGTGCTCTCAAAAAGGCACAAAAAGCGGCAGCGAAAAAAGCCAAAGAAGAGGCATCGGAGGTTTCAGATGGAAACTAACAAACATATCACCATCTTTCACGGACCTCAGCATCCCGGTATCACAGGCAACATGAGTGTCGAACTTGACCTCATAGGCGAAACGATACAAAAAGCAACTACACATGTAGGTTATCTGCATCGTGGTTTTGAAAAGCTTGTCGAGAGACGCACCGTGATACAGGCATTTACTATCGTGTGTCGCATCTGTGTGCCAGAACCAGATCCCAATGAAGCTAACTTCGCCATGGCGGTTGAAGAGTTGGCTGGTATCGAAGTGAGCGAGAGGGTGAAATATATCAGAGTGATGGTACTAGAGTTGTCTCGTTTGGCTTCACAATGTATGTGGCTAGCAGGGCAGAGTGGGTCTATCGGACTTTATGCTGTCGGACAGTGGGCAATAGCGGACAGAGATCTCATCCTTGATCTCTTTGAAGAGTTGACGGGGGGTAGGGTTTATCATATGTATATCTATCCTGGTGGCGTGAGAAGAGATTTGCCTGATGGATTTTTGCGACGATTAGAGAAGGTGTTGAATCATTTCAAAAAGCGACTCAAAGAGTATGACAATATTTTCATCAACAATGCCTCATTCAAATCCAGAGCGATTGGTGTGGGTATCGTCAGCCCAGAAGAGTGTATCAAAAACGGCTATGTAGGGCAAGTACTTCGTGGATGTGGTATCGAGGCAGATGTACGCAAGGATGCTCCGTATCTCGTCTATGACCAGTTGGACTTTGAAGTGCCGACAGCACAGGGTGGAGATGTCTATGCAAGAGCATTGGTGAGGCGCGCGGAGATGGATCAGAGTATCCATATCCTAGAGCAAGTGATCGACAAGATGCCAGAGGGTGAAATCATGGTAAAGATGCCTACACATCGAAAGTTTAAACTTCCCAAAAATGATACTTGGGTCAAAGTAGAGAGTTCCAGAGGAGAGTTTGCTTACTATATGGCAGGAGATGGTAGCGAAAAGATTAGGCGAATGCAGGTTCGAGGACCGTCACTTGTCCACGCATTTACACTGCTTGAAGATTTGTTGGTCGGTGCAGAGCTGAGTGATGTGGCATTGATCATGAATTCACTGGGTATCTGCCCACCAGAGATAGAGAGATAGGAGGAGATAGAGATGAAATGGAGTATTGACATCAGTGGAACACTGTCACCTCTCGGTATTTTGGCTGCAATGATGCAGAAACCCAATACCATAGCTTATCCAGCAGTCAAAAAAGAGACAGCAGTGGGTTATAGAGGGTTTCATACCAATCTACTGGTTGATTGTATCGGCTGCGCAAATTGTCAAGATGTCTGTATGAATGATGCGATTGACATGATCAAAACAGACAAGGAGTATAATGTTAAGAACAGTTCGCAATGTATCCCCCGTATAGATTATGGGCGTTGCTGTTGGTGTTCACTCTGTACAGATGTATGTCCGCCAGATTCGTTGAAACTAGATGAGGAGTATCTGGGCGTGACCCAATATGCATCAGATTTCCTCTATATGCCAAAAGATAAGTGAGGTATTGTTATGAGAATAGGACTTTGGATCGTGTTGCTTTTTGGTATTTGGTTGGTGTTGACTAACTCTATCGCTTTTTCTAATATAGTGATAGGTTTGATCGTGAGTGTGGTGATTGCATTTTTCTACACTAGGAGTTTTGAGAGTGCTGATACCAAAATGATCAGTCCTCTATGGCTGGGAGTCTACATCGTAGTCTTTTTGAAAAATCTCATCCTCTCCAATATACAGATCAGCAAACGAATTCTCAGAAAAGATATGAGATTGGCACCTGCTATCGTAGCGGTCAAAACAAACTTGAAGAGTGATTGGAAGAAGCTCCTACTCGCCAACTCTGTCACCCTGACACCTGGTACACTGACGCTAGATGTCAAGGGTGATATACTCTATATTCATACGATAGAGTATGATGAAGAGAAGAGCAAAGAGATGATCACCAAAGAGTTCGAAGATGTGATCGCTAGAATATGATTTTTTTACTTAAAAAAGAGGAGTTCGTTATATGACCCATTCACTTGTTGGATATGTTTCCATTTTGATATTTGTCATCGCCTACTTGATGATTTCTTTTGAGGAAAAGCTCACTATCAACAAAGCAAAACCAGCACTTTTGGCTGGTATACTGATCTATGTTCTCATCGCGTGGCATTATGCCTATTATGGTATTGATATTGCGCCACTACATGATAATATGCATCATCTGATTGTTGAAATTGCTTCTATCTATTTCTTTTTATTTGTCGCGATGACCTTTGTTGAGTCTTTGATAGAGAGAAATGTTTTTGAAGCATTGAAGATTAAATTACTTCAAAAAGGGTATGACTTCAAAAAACTCTTTTGGATCACAGGTTTGATAGCCTTTTTCTTGAGTCCAGTTGCAGACAATTTGACAACGGCACTAATCTTGTCAACGGTTTTGTTAACACTTGAGCATCATAATAGACAGTTTTTGGTCATTGGGGCTATTAATATTGTCGTTGCAGCCAATGCTGGAGGTGCTTGGTCGCCTTTTGGAGATATCACGACACTGATGGTCTGGACAGCGGGCAAAGGGATGTTCGCCGAGTTTTTATTTCTATTCCCAGCTAGCTTTATCGGTTGGGCCTTGACAGCCTACATCCTCTCAAAATATTTGCCTGAGGGTTCCCCTGCAGATACAGATAATAGTGTTGCCTGCAAGAGACCAGAAGAGGCGATCATCAAAAAGGGTGGGGTAGGTATCATCTTCTTAGGTATTTTGACTATTGTTCTTGCCGTCATGATTCATCAGGTATTACATTTGCCAGCTTTTTGGGGTATGATGTTGGGGCTTGCACTGTTTGGTTTCTATTCTACTTATATGAAATTAAAATTCAAAGAACGAATATGGATCTATCGCCGAATGGCACAGGTCGAAAATGACACACTGCTCTTTTTCTTTGGACTTTTGGCAGCTGTGGCAGGACTCTCTTATATCGGCTATATCGGTATGGCAGCCAAAATCTACGATGTACTCGACCCCTTCTGGGTCAATATCTTGATCGGTGTCATGTCTGCTATCGTAGACAACATACCTCTGATGTTCGCCGTACTCAAAGCAAATCCAGTCATGGATACCAGTGAATGGATGCTAGTTACATTAACCGCCGGTAT
>QMKU01000062.1 GCA_003646525.1 Campylobacterota bacterium | reverse complement strand
CCCTACCATTCTACACAATCCAACCTAGATGGGCACTATTTTGTGCCATTGTCGCCCTACTCTCACTGAGCCGCTTGAATGACAGGCAAGTTGGCAGAGCTAAATATTAGTGCTTCTTGATCTCTGCTACGATGACACCTCTCAAGTCGCCCTCGAAAAGATCGATAGCCTTGTCATCTGGGTATCCCTCTTTGATCAATGTAATGATTTTAGGTGAGACACTAGTACCATGACATTTGAGACAAGCTTTTTGTACAAATAATGGCTTATAGATTCTGGTTATACCGCCCTCCTCTACTACCTTGATAGCATCCTTCGGACTATATTTTTTCTCTTCTATGGCTTTGATATAAGCATTCATGACTTTATCATCTGTTGCATCTGCTTTGTTGTCTTTGTTTCTTATTTTGAGTGCAGTGCGTCTGACGCTGGCATACTCTGGTAGTTTTGCATTGATCTCTTTGGTGATACTACTGGCTCTCTCTTTGCAGAATTTGGCTGCTGTAATGCCCGTAGGGTCTTCTTTCATTTTGGCTTGAAGTTCTGACTTGAGGGTGCCGCCTAGCATTTTGATATAGCCAATACCTTCCTGTTTGATAGTCAGCGTTTGAGCCCAAGCGACTGCTCCCAATAGTGTTGTACTGATAATAAGTGTCGATAATTTCATTTTTTTCCTTTTGTTGTGGATTAGATTAGTCGAGAGTATGCTATAGTATTGCTTAAGAGTACCCTAATTAGAACGCACAGCCAAGTATAAAGTGGCACTATGGTTCTTGAAGTCTTTGGATTAATTCTTGATACTTATCTCGCATTTGAATATTTTCAAAAGGAATGATTGTGGGTATTTGTAACTTCATGACCTCTTTCATCATCTCTTGACTACTTGCAATGATCCTAAAAAGATCACTACTGAGAGTGACGGTTTCATAAGTATTTTTGGAAAGATCAAGATTTTCTCGACTGATGATACTTGCTTCTTTAACTTGTTCGAATTCGTTGATGAGATTTTGACGATAAAGCTGAGCTGTCTTGAGTGTTAATTGTTGTGATTGATAGTTTTGATAATAGATATTGCGCCGTTTGAGATTTTCTTCGCTGGAGATTTTTTGATCTGTCTGTGCAAGTATTTTTTTTGTGTGCTTGATGATTTGATCGATCTGAGGAAGATAGTGGCGTGTTATCTTCAGCATGAACTTCTCTTGGATATGTGTTACAAGTTCGAGCAATACTATATGCATGCCATAGTATTTTTTTGCATGACTGAGCTCTTCATTGGATTCTTGCATGATACCTAGAAGCTGAGAGGTGATCTGCTTGAGGACATCCATCACAAGTGTCATCTGGATGATATCGTCTCCATCAACACGAGCCAAAAGTACATCGATCTGCTCTGGTGTGAGATCTATTCCCAACTCTTTGAAGTTTTGGCTCATAGTGATTTTGTTCTGAGAAATAGTAGCTTTTTCACGCGCTATACTCACTTTGGTATCAATTATTTTTTGTTCATACTCTGCTCGTGTTGTTTTGATATGGCTCTCTTCTGGGGCTACGATCTTTTTCTCTCTATAGGTGAGGATATCTTTTTCGCCCAAAGCGATCTGTTCTCTGGATATTCGAATATTTTCTCTATACTTGAGAAGCTTATCATCTAGTAGCAAATCCACAATATCATCTAGCATCAGGTCAAACTCTTTTTGCAAAGATATTTTATCTTCACCGAATATAGAGGTGTCGGGTGCTTTTTTGATCTCTTTGCTGATCAATAAACCTTTTTCTAGCTTGGCAATGACATCTACCCATATCGCATTGAAATGTTCTTTGCGCAACCGTCTATACTGCACACTTAGATTTTCATCTATGCCCTCTTCTTGCAATAATGTTTTTGTCTGTTCATCCCAGATGACTTTTGCTTTCTTTGTCAATCCTGATAGTGTTTCACCCCAATCTGCCTGAAGCGAAATTGTACAGATAAGTAAGAGCGAGATAAGTAGTTTCATTTTCATCTGTGGAGGACTACTTACTCTCGTTTATGACTTGTCTCTTTTTGACCTTGGTATGATCTGAGACATCCATAGCGTTTTTAATTCCAAATATCATCCATACAACCCCTATCAAGAAGATAGACAGGATTAGCAAAGGTGTAAATTTTTTCATAATTATCCTTGTTTTATCAATATTCTAACAAAAAATTCATTTCTTGAGGTGAATTGTCCAATATTGAGTATGGTTTTAAGTATTTTCTAAACTATTATCTACTATAATCGCATTTCACAAGGACAGTTGGGTGAGTTGGCTGAAACCACATCCCTGCTAAGGATGCGTACTGGTAACGGTACCGAGAGTTCGAATCTCTCACTGTCCGCCATACCTCAAATACCTAATTAAATCATACTTTGTAACCATTCAGCATCACATTGAAAATACCCATTTTTAGCTTAAAATGAAAATACACCATTAGTGAAACAATTAGGAGATAAACAAATGATAACTTACAATCCAAACTATTTAGATAATACAGATATATTCATACCAAATGAGATAAAACTTTTAGAAGAGCTAAATCAAAAAGTTTCACTAGAAAAGTTTTTAAACAATAAAAGCTATATAGATAAATTTGGATTAGATTTTATCCATACATCTGCACTTATAGAAGGCAATACCTATGACAAGCTAGACACGCAAGCTTTAATAGAATACGGAAGAACAGCAGGTGGTAAAAAATATAGTGATGCAAAAATGATTTTAAATCTTAGAGATGCCTATGAAATGTTTATAACTAAAGATTTAAAGCCATCTAAACAAATTTTAAAAGATTTACACTATATCTTGTCTGCTGAGATGGTGGTTGAAAATAGACGAGCCGTACCACGAGATAGTGAAGTTATGATAACAGGATGTAACTACATACCGTTAGCTACTAAAGAAAAGTTAGAGGATGAATTAAATTATTTATTTAAAATAGCTAATACAATAGAAGATCCATTTAACAAAGCTTTATATGTTCATAATAACTTAGCATACCTTCAATATTTTACAGATTGTAATAAAAGAACTGCCAGAATGATGTTAAATGTAGTTTTAAAAGATACATTAAATATGATATATATACCTGACGAAGAGAGTGTAAAAGAGTATTTAAAATCAATTGTAACTTACTATGAAACTGGTAACTATACTTTATTTAAAAAGTATTTTATTCATAGTTATAAAAAAGTAATTGAGATGATAGTAGAGATTGAGGAATCAAGAGAAAATGAGACTAGCTTTAGAAAGTAGTGGAGACCATTGCGATATAAGAAAAAATTCGGACACTTTTTAGCTGAACCATCTCTGAAATTTATTATTTCATTGGCATGAGGCTAACCTACAAAATCCCTGGTGCTTTCCACAGCGAAGTGAGTAAACCACGATCTACTAGAGCCAACTGTGCAGCATAGATCTCCTGCCACTGTGCTTTGATCTCTTGATATTTTGCGAAGTTCTCTCGATTTGGTTCGACAGTTCGCTCCCATCGAACAAGCTCTCTAGCCGCCTCATCGATATCCTCATAGATACCGACCCCAACCCCTGCCATCATCGCACCACCGAGGGAAGTTGCCTCTTTGACGATAGGTATACGGATCTCTCTACCTGTCACATCAGCGAGAATCTGTGACCAGAGCTTACCATTGCTCGCGCCTCCTGCAAATGTCAAAGTATCACTCCTGATACCTGAAAAGGAAGCTATATCTTCCAAGTTGATCGCAGAGACGATCGCGGCATTCTCTTCCAAACTTCTAAACATGCTAGCCCTGTTACAAATCGATGGATCAAGACTTAGATTGAGAAATGAAGGACTGGCATGATACCACTTGCCATACTTCATCGTATCAGAGAAGATCGGTACAATCCCATGCGAACCTATTGGTACCTTGGCAGCCATCTCTTCGAGTACTTCATAGGCATCAATCCCTCTTTCGTCTGCTTCGATCTTCTCGCGGTCACAAAAAGCATCCCGAAACCATCGCATGATCAATCCACTAAAAAAGGTGATTCCTTCTGCCTGAGAAAGACCGCTAACCACATGCGGATTGATACGCAGTTTCATATCCTCTGGTGGTATCACGGATCTGTCTATATTTACGATCTGCTGCCAAAAGCTTCCTCCGAGTATAGCACTTTCGCCCTCTCGTATCACACCCAAACCTGCCGAACCTAGCTGGACATCACCTCCACCCATCACGACTTTGGTTCCCAAGGCAAGTCCTGTCTCATCACTTGCTTTTCTCGTCACTTCACCGATCACTTCAGAAGGCTCATAGACAGGAGGAAAAATATCATCTTTGAGACCCACTCGTCTGGCTTGTCCTCTCTCCCATTGTCGTTTGGTGAGAGAAAATATTCCTGTCGTTCCAGCATTGGAGGGATCAGTAGCGATAACCCCTGAGAGTTTCGCCAGCACCCAATCGCTGATCATCGAGAGTGTGGCTGTTTTTTCATAGATATCGGGTCGATGTTTTTTGACCCAAAGAAGTCGAGGCAACGCACCCAAAGCAAAAGTCTGTCCTGATTCTCGATAGAACTCTTCTTCGATACTAGAAAATATCTCCTTGAGCTCTTTTACTTCCGCCGATGCACGAGCATCCACATTGGCAACACCCCACAGCTCCCTACCCTCTGCATCATAGAGTATGATCCCTTCGCGCATCGATGAAGCAGTCACAGCCAAAATATCCTCAGTACCCATCTGTGCAAGCGTGATTGCCTCTCGTATACACTCTGAAGTGATCTTCCAATTTGTCCGAAAATCAAACCCCATAGAGTCAATCACCCCATCCTCAGCCAAATGCGACCACTCACGCTGCCCCACAGAGACCTGCCACCCCTCTTCATCGAATATCACCGCACGAACAGACCCCGTCCCTGCATCTATCGTCATTAGATATGCCACTATTAACTCCTGTTCTGTGTTTTTACTTGTTCTTTAGGGTCAGGTGTCTACCCATTCTATTTCAGCTTGTGTATAGCCATCATTTAATGCCTTTATTATAGCAGAGTTTCTTGATGCTATCTCTTTTGGCTTAAGTAGTGGGTAGACACCTGACCCTAAAAGTGCTAAAAGTGTGAAGTGTGTACGCTACGCAACTCTATACAAAATACGGCACCAAATTCATCATTTGACACGCTAAGCTTACCAGAACAATGATCATCAATGATCATTTTACTCATATAAAGCCCTAGACCTGTACCCCCTTTGTCTAACTTTGTTGAAAAATATGCATCAAATATCTTAGGCAATATATCTTCAGCTACTCCTCCACCATTATCACTTACTTCCAATATATATTTATCATCTTTGCTATAAGTAGATATTTTAATATATGGGTCTTTAACTTCTTTTTCAATAAGTATATCTTCTGCATTTTTTATAAGATTTAAAATCACCTGTTTTAGCTCATTTATATGGGTTACAAATTTAATTTCTAAGTTTAACTCTTTAATCAATTTTATATTTTTATTTTTCAAGGATATCTCTATAATTCCAAATACAGAATCCAATATTTTACTATATGAACTTTCACTTTTTTGTTTATCTGGTTTAAAAAAAGTTCTAAAATCATCTATAGTTGAACTTAGATGCTGAGAATAATCTGATATATTTTTAGTATACATTACTATAGTCTTGCTATCAGCTTTGCCTAATATACTCTTTAACTCCAAGCTTGCACTTGTGGCACTTATGGCCGCGAGTGGCTGTCTCCATTGATGAGCTATCATGCTCAACATCTCTCCCATCTGTGCAAATTTAGCTTGTTGAATCATATGCTGGTCTTTTATGCGATTTTTTTCAACCTCCTGTTTTACCTTTTGTTCCAAAGAGGCATTTAGCTCAGCTAGCTCTCTAGTTTTTTTCAATAAATTCAATTGGGTTTTTACTCTAGCTTTTAACTCTTTTGGTTTAAAAGGATTTACTATATAGTCTGCAGCACCTGCATCATAGGCCTTTTCTATACTGTTTTCATTGTCATTTACTGTTATAAATATAATAGGAATATTTTTTGTATCATCCTTGGATTTTAAAATTTTAGATACTTCATAGCCATTCATATTTGGCATATTAACATCAAGTAAAATCAGATCTACCTGATTGTCAGCTACTACTTCTAAACCATCCAAACCATTAATAGCAGCTAATACTTCATACTCTACACTTAAAAGTTCTATGAAGGTATCTATATTTGCTTTAGCATCATCTATGACCAGAATTATTGCATTTTTCACTGTTTTAATCCCTCCACTAAATCAATTGCTTCATTATATTTATAGTTTTGTACTAAAATTTTTATCTTATTAAAAAATCGTTCATCCTCATCTGAGAGTTGATGTGTTTGTATCTCCCCAATTACTAAGTTACACTCTTTTGGTTTTTTACTTTTTATCACCATTTTTAGTTTTGAAAAAAGAATCTTTCTTTCTGCATCATCAATGACAGAACCAGAATCATCCGATTTTGTATCTAAATCTTCTATATCTTTTAGCTCATCTAAAACTTTACTCAGCTCTTCACAAAATTTTGGAAGCAAAAGCTTATCTTGAGTTTTATCTAACTCTATAGATATTTTATGCAAAGAGATTGCACCAATATTTGCACTTAAACCTTTCATGGTATGGATTACCCTTCTAAACTCTTCATCATCTAAATCATTGAAATTCATATCCTCATAGGTATCTTTAAAATTACCAAGTATTTTCAAATATAATTTTTTATTGCCATCTAAATGTTGGATACCTACATTTGAATCTATATTGGTAAACTCTGAACTATCAACTTTTTTTGAAATATACTTTAGCAACATCTCATAAAATGTATTAATTTCAATCGGTTTAGTAAGATGCTCATTCATACCAACTGCTTTTGTTTTGAGTAAATCTTCTTGTGTTGCATTAGCACTTAGGGCTAATATGGGGATATTATTATCTATTTCTCTTATTAATTTAGTTGCCTCATATCCATCCATAATTGGCATCTGCAAATCCATTAAGATTAATTCATATTGAGTGCTATTACTTTTAAATATTCTAACAGCCTCTTCTCCATTAAGTGCAATATCAATATTTATGCCACTTCCCTCTAGCAGTCCTACAACTATCTCTTGGTTTACTATATTATCTTCGCAGAGTAAAATATTACTATTAGAGAGAGTCTTTATATCTTTTTT